>WFMN01000205.1 GCA_015489095.1 Mariprofundaceae bacterium
CCCCACGCCGAGGTGGCCGCTCCCCCTATCCACAAGGAGGAACCGGCAGCGGAAAGGCCGGAGGAGATCACCCCTCCCGACACCGCTGGAGAGGCCGCCGTCGATCGCTATGCCGCTCCAGCACCGCTTCCCACCCCGCTGCCGCCGCTCATCATGGTGGGCGATCAGGTGTGCCGGGTGCGCAACCATTTCATCGATGTCGGCACGGTCGAAGACCAGCGTCTCGACCGCATCCTCGTCGCCATCGATCACATTCAGCTGATCCGCCCGCCCTACACCGAGTTCCACCACTTCGGCCGCGAGCGCACTTGGAGCCCGCTGGCAAAGTGGCAACCCTGCTCGGGCGACACCCCGCTCTTTCTCACACCGAAGTAACCGGCGCACGCCCCCGCCCTTTTGCTAGGCGCGTGCGCTACCACTACCCTTCGGCTATGCACAAGAATGCCGGTTAGCCCTGTCATCGCCACCATCAACGCGACCGTTCCCCCCTCGATCCGCTCCATCAAATGGCTGGCGCTCGCGCTGGCGCTCGGCGCTGTCGCCGCCACGCTGCTGCTGCTCGGCCGCCATCGCGACACCCCCGCCGCTCCCGCCGCGCCCGCCGCTACGCAGCCGGTGATGGAGCAGCCGGTCATCATCGAGAACAGCGGCGGGAAGGCGCGCTGGAAACTGCGCGCCGCCAAGGCGGAACAGGGATCAACATCGATGCGCCTGACCCGCCCCTATCTGGAGATGTACGACGACCGCGGCCAGACGATCCCCATCCGTGGCGATGCCGCGTGGTTCGACCCGCTGGCGCGCACCGCCCGCTTTGTCGGCCATGTCACCATCGACTATCGGCAGTGGCATCTGCAGAGTGCGGAGGCGCTGTTCGACGGTGGCAGCGGCCAGCTCCATATCCCGGCGCGCTTCCTCGCCCGTGGCGACCGCGTCACCATGCGGGGAGCGGATCTCACCGTCGATCAGCCCCACCAGCGCATCATGGTGCGCCGCCATATCAGAATCGAGGATCAACGATGAACCGAGTGCTCGCGCGACACCTAGTCACCATCGCCTTGGGGCTGCTCTGGATTCCCCCATCGATGGCCACCACCATTGACGCCGACCGCATGGTGGCCAAACAGCAGCAGAAGCAGGCCCGCTTTGACGGCCATGTGGAGCTGGTGACCGACGGGCTCCACCTCGCCAGCGACCATCTGACCGCCTATTACCGCGACCACCTCGGAGGACAGATCGAGCGGGCGGAGGCGAGCGGCCATGTGCGCATCCAACACAAGGGGAGCACCGGCAGGGCCGACCGCGCCACCCTCGATCAGGGGCGTGACCTGCTGATCCTCTCCGGCAACGCCGAGCTGACCGAGCAGGGGCGGCTGATTCGCGGCGGGCGCATCGCCCACCACCTCAAGGGGGGCGACACCACCGTCACCGAGGGCAAGCAGGGAGAACGGGTACATATCCATATCGACGACGACCGCAACACCGCTCCGCATGAGTAACCCCGAATCGGCGCAGCGCGCCCATCTGGCGGCCGACGGCCTCTGCAAGCGCTTCGGCCATCAACAGGTGGTGCGCGATGTCTCGCTCCATCTGGAGCGCGGCGAGTGCGTGGGATTGCTCGGCCCCAACGGCGCGGGAAAGACCACCTCCTTCTACATGGTCTGCGGCTTGATCCCCCCCGATGAGGGGATCATCACCATCGATGGCAGCGACATCACCCCCCTCCCCATGCACCAGCGCGCGCGCCTCGGCATCGGCTACCTGCCGCAGGAGGCCAGCATCTTCCGCACCCTGACAGTGCGGGAGAACCTGCTCGCCATCTTCGAGACCTTGGATATGCCGGCCATCGAGGTCGAAGAGGAGTTGGAGCGGCTGCTGGTGGAGTTCGGTATCGAGGCTGTGCAGCACCAGAAGGCGTTCACCCTCTCCGGCGGCCAGCGGCGGCGCACCGAAATCGCCCGCGCGCTGGTGACCAAACCCTCCTTTCTGCTGCTCGACGAGCCCTTCGCCGGGGTCGATCCTATTGCAGTGGAGGATATCCAGGGCATGATTGGGCGACTGACATCATGGGGGATAGGGGTGCTGATCACCGATCACAATGTTCGCGACACACTGACGATCTGCGACCGCGCCTACCTGATGGCCGCGGGAGAGATTCTGCTGCACGGCACACCGGCGGAGATCGTGGATCACCCCGACGCCCGCCGCCTCTACCTCGGCGAACGGTTCAGCATGTGACGATGGACAACGACGCTATTGCCATCGCCATCACCGGCGCCTCCGGCGGCTGCTACGCGCTGCGGCTGATCGAACGGCTGGTGCGTGAGCGGCAGAGCACCATCCATCTGATGGTTTCCGACGCGGCGCGCCTCGTCCTGCGACAGGAGTGCGATCTGGTGCTGGATCATCCGCCGACAGCCGCCGCCATCGCCCGCCACCTGCGGATTGAGGAAGAACGGCTACAGCTTCACCCCCTCGACGACTGGTTCGCCCCGCCCGCCTCCGGTTCCGCCGGCATCAGACGCATGGTGGTGGTGCCCTGTTCCATGGGCACGCTGGCACGCATCGCTGGCGGCATCTCGCACACCCTGATCGAGCGCGCCGCCGATGTGATCCTGAAGGAGCGGCGCCAGCTGCTGCTGGTACCGCGGGAGACCCCGCTCTCCGCCATCCATCTGGAGCAGATGCTCAAACTCAGCCGCATGGGAGTGCAGCTTCTGCCGGCCATGCCCGGCTTTTACCACCGGCCGGAGGGGATCGCCGATCTGGTCGATTTTATCGTGGAGCGCATCATGGACAACCTCGATCTGCCGGCCGCGGGAGCACAGCGATGGGGAGCGTGATCCGCCGCGTAAGCCTCATGCTGCTGCTCACCGCCACCCTCTCCGGCTGCGTGGTCGGCGCCGCCGTGGGGGCGCTGGGCAGCGTCGCCACCGCCGCCATCAGCGCGGTCGGCGGCGTGCTGGCCGAACGCGCCTTCAACCTCGTCGATGCCAAAAGCGTCAGCCTGAACACCAACATGCGCCACGCGCTGGCCTCGGTGCAGAAGGCGCTGCATCTGATGAACTTCGAGGTCGATCTGCTGCAACCGACCAAGGATGGTGGCTACATCGCCCAGTTCGGCAACAGCAAGAACAACGGCTCCATTTCGCTGGAGCGCGAAACCGACGCCCTGACCACATTCAAGGTCAAGGTGCTCTCCGAAGACAACCTCTCGCGCCGAGAGGAGGTTGAAAACGCGGTCACCAATCTGGTCGGCAACATCATCAAGGAGCTCCCCGCCGACGCCCGCTTCGATTTTCACCACTACAATGTCATCCGCAGCGCACCCAACCGCCAAGCCCGCCGTATCGGCTGGTTCCGCATCGGCAGCCGGCTGCCGGTTCATCCGTCGGCGACCCCCGGCTGGCTCAAAATCGCCATGCCGGAAGGGGATAAGGGATACCTGAAGGGAACCATTCAACAAGGAGCACAACCATGACCAACCAACAGCGCGATCCACTCGACGACATCGCGGAGAAGCTGGCCTCCGGCCTGCGCCTCCTAGGCGGCATCAAGCAGGGTGCCGAAGCCCAGGTGCGCGCGCTGGTGGAGGATGCCCTGCAGCAGTTCGATGTTGTCACCCGCGAACGGATGGAGGTGCAGGAGGCGATGTTGCGCAAGGCACGCGAAGAGATGGCCGAGCTTGATCACGCCATCAAGGCGATGGAGCAGCGCATCAAACAGTTGGAAGCACAGCAGCAACCCAAACCGTAAACCGTGCTGGCGCGCTTAGCCTCCGCCTCACTGCGCGGGCTCGATGCCGAACCGGTCACGGTCGAGGTCGATCTCTCCCGCGGCATCCCCGGGTGGAGCATGGTCGGGCTGGCCGACGCCTCGGTGCGCGAAGCCAAGGATCGGGTGCGGGCGGCGCTGCTCAACGCCGGCTTCACCTTCCCGCTGGCGCGCATCACCGTCAATCTGGCGCCGGCGGATCGGCGCAAGGTGGGCGCCTACTTCGACCTGCCCGTCGCCATCGGCATGCTGCAGGCGTCGCAGCAGATCACCGTCGGTCAGCCCCTTCCCTTTCTGCTGGGCGAGTTGGCGCTGGACGGCACATTGAACCCGGTCGCCGGGGTGCTGCCACTGACGATCTTCGCCCAACAGCAGGGCTTTTCCACCATCATCGTCCCGCAGGCCAACGCCAGCGAGGCGGCGATGATTCCGCAGATGCGGGTGATCGCGGCCAACCATCTGCTCGATGTCGCCCGCCACCTCAGCGGCGAGGCGCCCCTTCCCGAGTTCTCGCCGGATGCCCAACCCCAGCGGGAGGGGAGCGACAACACCCTGATCCCCGACATGGCCGATGTGCGCGGCCAACAGCAGGCGCGGCGGGCGCTGGAGATCGCCGCCGCCGGGCGCCACGCCCTGCTGATGAGCGGCAGCCCAGGCGTGGGAAAGAGCATGCTCGCCACCCGCATGCCCGGCATCATGCCGCCGCTGACCGATGCGGAGGCGCTCGATGTCGCCCGCATCCGCAGCATTCAGGGCGAGACCCTGACCGCCATCAGCCACACCCCCCCCTTCGTCGCCCCCCACCACACCGCCTCCGACATCGCGGTGATCGGCGGCGGCTCCAACCCGCGACCCGGCGAATGCTCACGCGCCCACTTGGGCATTCTATTCCTCGATGAGCTGCCCGAATTCAAG
>WFMN01000206.1 GCA_015489095.1 Mariprofundaceae bacterium
CGGGCGGTGGTGACCAGCAAAAGCCAGCAGCGGGCGGAGCAGCAGCTTGCCCACCTCGGCTGGGAAGGGCTGCTTCCGGTGGTGGTCGGATTGACGGCGGAACGGAGGCAGAAGCCCGATCCGCACACCCTGCTGCTGGCGGCAGTTGCAGCGCCTCCGCCGCCAGCAGCAGGGTGTGCGGATCGGGCTTCTGCCGCCGTTCCGCCGTCAATCCGACCACCACCGGAAGCAGCCCTTCCCAGCCGAGGTGGGCAAGCTGCTGCTCCGCCCGCTGCTGGCTTTTGCTGGTCACCACCGCCCGCGGAATCTCTTGCGCCGCCAGCCAGTTGAGCAGCGCCTCCGCTCCGGGAAGGGGGGTCAAATCAAACAGCCGCTCATCGTGAAACTGCAAAAAGCGCTTGCCCGCCTCCTCGCGCCGGTCGCCGAACAGCGACACCATGCTGCACTCGCCGCGTCCGGTGTGGCGGATGATTGCATCACGATCCATCCGTGGCAGGCCGAACTCCTCCAGTGTTCTGTTCAGCGCATAGACAATCGGTTCGAACGCGTTGATCAGCGTACCATCGAGATCGAGCAGCACGCCTTGCAATCTCACCCGTGTCTCCCCCGCTCGGATAGCTGCCGCAATCGCTCCACCATCCGCGCCCGCAAGCGCAGCGTGACCGCCCCCGGTCGCCCATCGCCTATCGGCCGGCCGTCCAGCCGGCAGACCGGCAGCACCGCGTTGGTGGTGCTGGTCAACATGCACTCGCTTAACCCCGGCTCATCCAGCCGCCACGGCCGCGCTTCGACCGCGATGCCGAGCTCCGCGGCGATCTGCAGCGCCATGTGGCGGGTGATCCCGCCCAGCACTTGGTGGTCGAGCGGATGGGTAACCAGCACGCCATCGATCACCGCGAGGATATTGGTGGCGCACCCCTCGAGCAGGTGGCCGTGCGCATCGGTCCAAAACGCTTCGTCCGCCCCCGCCCGCTTCGCCTCCAGCTTGCCCATGACGCTGGCGAGCAGCGCGATCGACTTGATATCGCACCGTTTCCATCGGATGTCCCGCAGGGTGATGCCCACCGCCCCCTGTGCCAGCTTGGCGTCGCTTGGCTGTGGCAGTTGGCGCACGGTGATCACCAGCGTCGGCGCGATCTCCTCGTGGAGCAGGTGGGCGCGGGCGGCGCGCCCCCGGGTAACCTGGATATAGACCATCGCGTCCTGAAACGGGTTGCGGGCATACGCCTGTTGCAGCAGCGCCTCCAGTTCCGGTCGCGGGCAGGGCATGGCGATGGCGACCGCATCCAGCGAGCGCTGCAGGCGGTCGAGGTGCGGGGCGAGGTCGAGAAAGGTGCCGCCGAAACAGGCGACCACCTCGTACACCCCGTCGGCAAACTGGAAGCCACGATCCTCGATATGCACCGTGGCCTCCTCCAGAGGGACAAAACGGTTGTTAACATAGGCCACGAGCGCATCGCTCACTGGTTGCTGTCCAGCAGCATCAGTTTGATATGGTCGATGGTGCGGCCAAACCAGCCCGCCTCGGCCACCGCCGATGCCGTCACCATCGGGATGGTGGCGATCTGCTCCTTGCCGCCACGCTCCCCGGTGATGATGGCGCGGATCTCCCCGGTGACCGCCCCCTTGGCCAGCGGCGCCTTCAGCGGCGCCGGGTAGGTCAGCTCAAACTTGAGCTTGCGCGCATACCCCTTGGGAACGGTCACCCACACCGGCTTTTGTGGCACCAGCCAGACCGAATCCTCCTTGCCGCCGAACAGCTTCACCTTGCGGCGCAGATCGCGTGCCGCGGGGCGCAGCGACACGAAGTTGCGGAAGCCGTATTTGAGCAGCGACTTGCTCAGGCTGGCGCGGGCGCGATCGCTTTTGGCGCCGAACACCACCGAGACAAAGCGGGTATCCTCTTTCTGCATCGAGGCCACCAGGCAGTAGCCCGCCGCCTTGGTGTGGCCGGTTTTGACCCCGTCCACCCCCGGCATCGACCACAACAGGCGGTTGCGGTTGTACTGCTTGCGCCCGTTGAAGGTGTAGCTCTTCTCGGAAAAGACCTTGTACTGATCGGGAAAGTCGCGCCACAACGCCGCCGCTAGGAGCGCCATGTCGTGGGCGCTGCTGTAGTGCCCCTCGACCGGGAAGCCGGTGGCGTTGACAAAGTGGCTGTGGGTCATTCCCAGCTGTTTGGCCTTCTCGTTCATCCGGTCGGCGAAGGCCGCTTCGGTTCCCGCCAGATGTTCGGCCAGCGCGATGCAGGCGTCGTTGCCGGAGTAGGTGGAGATGCCGTGGATCAGCTCCTCCGCCTTCGGCTTCATGCGCGGGTCGAGAAACATGGTGCTGCCGCCGATCTTCCACGCCTTGTTGCTGACCGAAACCCGCTCATCGGGATCGAGCCGTCCCAACTTGATATCCTCGAACACCAGATAGAGGGTCATCATCTTGGTTAGGCTGGCCGGCGGCAGCTCCTCATCGGCGTTGTGCGCGGTGATCATCTGTCCGGAATGGACATCCAGCAGCACCCAAGCCTTGGCGTTCAGCGTCGGCGCCTTGGGCCAGATGGCGGCATCGGCCGGCGCCGCCACGGCCAGCGCGACCATCAGCAACCAAATATATCGCAATCCCAACCATGCGGTCTTCATCGTTTCGCTCCAGTCATTGAATTATTTGGGGAAGTGAGGCCACCTGTTCCGGTGATCGTGCGCACACCCTAGATCGAACGCGGCTACACGCAACGCGAGCGCGGTGATGACTACAACCGCGCCAACACCTGTTCGGGTGTCGTGCAGATGGTAATCATCTCCATGGCGTGATCGACCGACATCTCAAGGGTGGCTTCGATGGCGGCGATCAAGGGGCGCCACTCCGCGCCGTAGAAGATGAGCGGGCGCGATTCCAGCACCTGGATCGCCTTCAGATCCCAGCACATCGCGAACTCGGCCAAGGTGCCGAGCCCGCCGGGGAGCACCAGCCACGCGTCGCACGCCTCAACCAGGATCTTCATGCGCGCAAAAAAGTCTTCGCAGCGCAGCTCTTCGCTCAGGCTGTTTTCCGGTGGGGTGGGAAAGCGGCGCAGCGTTACCCCGCGCACCCTACCGCCGCCGGCCGCCATCCCCTGGGCGAAGGCGGCCATCATCCCCTGATGGCCACCGGTCTGCCCCTGCCAACCGGCCTGCGCCAATCGGCGCGCCAGCGTCACCGCCGCTTGATAGCGCGGATCGTCGGCGCCGATGCGGGATGCGCCGAAGGCGGTGATGGTTCCTGCCACGCGGGTTACTCGATGACGACGATGGCCTGATCGAATCCGGCCTGTTGCAGCGCCAACACCGTCTGCTCCACCCGCGGCATCGCCAGCAGCGGGCCGATACGAACCCGATAGAGGGCGCCTTGCACCAGCGGCTTACGCTGGATCACCACCGGTGCGAAGTTGTGCAGCCGGCGCTTCATGCGCAGGGCGTTGGCGTAGCTGGAGAAGGCGCCGACCTGCACATAGACCGCGTTGTCGGGCAGGGGCGCGGCCGTTGGGTTGCCCCGCGCCACCCTCTGGTTGGATGCCGCCGATCCGCGGATCGGCGCGGGCGCGGCAACCGGAGGGGGGGATGCGGCCACACTCCCCGACAGTGCCTGCACCCGTACCCTTGCCGTGCCCTTGCGGTCATAGCCCAACGCCCGCGCCGCGGCGTAGGAGAGGTCGATAATCCGGTTTTTGACAAAGGGTCCGCGATCGTTGACCCGCACCACCACCGAGCGCCCGTTGTCGAGGTTGGTCACCCGCACCATGGTTGGCAGCGGCAGGGTTTTGTGCGCCGCCGACATGGCGTGCATGTTGTAGGTCTCGCCGTTGGCGGTCTTCTTGCCGTGAAAATCACGCCCATACCACGAGGCGATGCCGGTCTCGTCGTAACCGGCGGCGCTCTGCAGCGGGTAGTACCACCGTCCGGCAACCTGGTAGGGCTTGCCGGTTTTGCGGTGGCCGCCGGAGGCCACCGGCGCCGGGGTGTAGCCGCCGTCGTCGAAGATGGTTACCCCCTGTCTGCCGCAGGCGCCCAACCCGATCGCCAGCAGCAGGGCGATCAGTGCTAGACGGTACATAATGGGCTCCCCAGCATCGCCGCCAGTTCGGTCGCGGCCATGGCGTAGTTGTGCGACCGGTTCCAGCGGGTGATGACATAGAAGTTGTAGTGGATCAATAGCGGCGTGTTGCCCTGCTCCCGCTCCAGCGTGATGATCGACACCCGATCCCGGTCGTGCCACATCGCGGGCAGCGCGCCCAGCGCGGGGCGCAGCTCGGCCAGCGGCTGCCAGCGGAGCTTGCGCGCGCGAACCAGCGCGGCGACGGATGGCTGCCGCGCGACCCTCCGCGGCAGCCAGTGGGCGACCGGCGCGCGGTCATCCCAGTGGTAGCGGTGGAAATAGTTGGCGACGCTGAAAATAATGTCCTGCGGCGAGTTCCACACATCCCGCTTGCCGTCGCCATCGCCATCGACGGCATAGGCGCGGAAGGAGGAGGGGATAAACTGGGTGGTGCCGAAGGCGCCGGCATAGGATCCCAGCACCGCGTCGACCGCAAGCTGCTCCTCCCGACACATCAGCAGGAACTCTCCCAACTCGCGGCGAAAGAACGCCTTCCTGCGGGGGTAGCCCGTCGCCAGCGTAAAGAGCGCATCCAGCACCCGATCCTTGCCCCGATGGCGGCCGTAGCGGGTCTCCATCCCCAAGATGGCGGCGATCATCTCCGGCTGCAGGTGGTAGGTCGCTTCCGCTTGGGCGAAAATGGCGCGGTGCCGGGCTAGGTACTGCTTCCCCTCCTCCGCCAGCTTGGGTTGGACGAAGAGCGGGCGGTAGGCATGGTAGGGGCGCGCCTCGTAGGGGGTGGTGATGCGCTTGATGATCGAATCGTGAAAGCGGGCGTCGGCAATCGCCGCCGCCACATAGGGGCGGGGCAGCCCGGTTTGCGCGACCAGCGCATCGACGAGAGCCGCGCGCACCTCGTCGCCCCACGACAGCGCGGGTGCCAAGGTCAGCGCGGAGAGCGCCGCCCCGCTCCAGCGCAGCGCCGCCCTGCGTCCGCATCCATGCCGGGAGAGCCCCATCGCCTAAAAGACGAACTCGCGGCGCTCGACCCCTTCGGCATCCTGCAACAGGGTTTCCATCACCATGGTGCTCTCCGCCACCTCGCCTCCGCGCAGCCGTTGATGCACCAATTCCACCACCGGATTGCTGCCGACAAAGGCGATGATCTGCCCGTCGTCGGTCAGCAGCTTCGTTAAGTGGTCGGGGATGTCGGCCACGGCGGTGGCGATCACCAGCACATCGAACGGCCCAGTCAGGGCGCTGCAGCTATCGGGATCCAAGGCGTTGCATTCGACCACGGAGGCGTTGTCGGCACCGTGGGCTTCTAGGTTGTCGCGCGCAAGCTGCACCAGTGGCGCGTGCAGCTCACACGCCACCACCGAGGCTGCCTGCATCGCCAGCATGGCGGTCAGATAGCCGCTGCCGGCGCCGATCAGCAGCACACGCTCATCCCCGGTCAGTGCCAACTGGCGCAGGATGTAGGCCTCCTGCAGCGGGGAGAGCATCTCCTGCCCGCACGGCAGCGGCACATGCCCCTCCATGTAGGCGATGCTGCGCACCTCTTCCGGCACAAACTGTTCGCGCGGCATCTGCGATAAGAACGCCAGCAGGTCGGGATCCAGCACCTTACAGGCACGAATCTGGTTCTCTACCATCGCCGCTCGCGCGGCGGCATAATCCATGGTTGTCATTCCCTTGCTCCTTTATCTGTTTGAGCAGATCGACGACTTGCTACGCAAGCCATTGATTTGCGAGGCCATCCGTGGCTGCGATGCCGACTTCTCGCGAAGTCGTCATCTGTTTGCTAACCGGCGACGGCCGGCACATCCACCTGCACCACAAAGGGGGATGCGGCCGTTCCCAACTGGATGCGGTGGCGCCCCGGCTCCAGCACCATCTCCTCTTGGTCGCTGTCGCCGCCGACCCGTACCCCATCCACCAGCGTGCCGTAGTGGGAGTGCTGATCCACCAGCACGAACCCCTTGCGTCGCTTATCGATCAGGCAGTGCTTGCGCGACACATTGTAGGGGGGATGGTCATCGATCGAAAGGTCGTTGGACCACAACGAAAAGAAGCCGCCGATCCCTCCCTCGTTCTCGCCACTGCGCCCGAAGTGGAACGGGAACTTCTCCACCCGGTGCGAACGGTTGCACATCGCTTCGCGCATCTCGGGCGTTGCGCCGGTCAGGGTCAGGAGGGGTGGCCCATCTGCCCTCGGTTCAGGCGCATCTCTGCCGCTACCTGTTGTCCGGCTCTCTGCCTCCAGAAAACGGCAATTCATCCGCCGCAGCCGTGCAAACAGCGATTCCATCACCATGCGCACCAGCGGGGAGCTGATCTCCTCCATAAAGGTGTCGCGGGTCATCTTCTGCACTACCACCGCACCGTCGGCGCGCACCGTTGCCGACGAGGGGGCGTCGCCCAGTAGGCTCATCTCACCGAAGATCTCACCCCGTTCCAGCTTCGCCAGCACCACTTCGTTGCCGTGCTCATCATGGGTGGTGACATTGACGGTGCCCTCGATGACAAAATAGACCGCCGGAACGCGCGTCCCCTCCTCGATGATGGTCTCACCATCGGCAAATTGGAGCTCTTCGGTGTTGTCATCCGCCATGATCCGCCTCCAGTACCCGTTGTAGCGCGGCAACCAGCTCCGTGCCGACCGCCAGCATCATCGGTTCCTCTTCCGCCTCCACCATCACCCGCAGCTTCGGCTCGGTGCCCGACATGCGCACATTGACCCGCCCCTTCGTGCCCAGCGTCGCCTCCGCCTGTTGCAGCAGCCGCTGCACCTTGGGCTCCGCCTCGATGTTCACCCGTCGCGGCAGTTTGATGTTCCACAGCTTCTGCGGGAACAGCGCCCATGTTCCGGCCAGTTGGGAGAGCGGCTTGCCGCCATCGGCGCAGGCGCACAGCACCTGCAGCGCCGTCATCAGGCCGTCCCCGGTGGTGTTGCAGTCGGTCATGATGATGTGCCCCGACTGTTC
>WFMN01000207.1 GCA_015489095.1 Mariprofundaceae bacterium
ACGCCGATCTCCACCACCAGCGGCATGCCGTTGGTGGCGCCGATGGCGGCGAAAAAGAGCGAGTTTTCCACGGTGAGGAAGCCGACCACCTGGGTGATCGCCTTCCGGCGGGTGATCATCATCAGCATGCTCAACAGCACGCAGGCGGTGGCGATCGCCATCGAGTTGCGGGTGAGCAGGTCGGACATCGCCTCGATCGGCCGGATGACATGAAAGGAGAACAGCGTGATGACGACGGCGATGGCGACGGTGATGCCGTTGTTCATCAACGGTTCGACTTCGCGGTGGACATGGAGGGTGCGGATCACCCGCCACAGCATCCACGGCAGCAGCACCCCCTTCAGCCCCAGCGTCATCAACGCCGACAGGTAGAGCTCGCGTGCGCCGGTGGTGTAGGCGACCAGCGCCGCGGTACAGGCCAGCAGCACCCCTTGGGCGGCGAACCAGCGCAGCACGGAGAGCAGGCGGTGTTGCACCAGCAACGCGAAGGAGATCAGCAGCGTGAGCGCGGCAAAGCCGTTGATCAACTGCTGGCTGAAGGCCGGCGTCATAGGTTGACCTCCAGCATGTAGTGGGTGATCAGCCCCAGAAAGGCGAGGACGAAGGCGGTGCCTAGGTAGGGGGGAACCTCGAACATGCGCAGCTTGGCCATGGTGGTTTCGAGGATCGCCAGCGCGATCAGCAACAGCGCCAGCTTGAGCAGCCAAGCGGCGATCGCCAGCGCGATCGCGCCGGCGGTGGCCGCCACCGCCACCCCCCACGGGAAGAAGAGGTCGATGATGAGGGTGGCAAACAGCAGCAGCTTGACCATCGACGCCCACTCCATGAGCGCCAGATGGCGTCCGGAATACTCGAGCAGCATCGCCTCGTGGATCATGGTGAGCTCTAGGTGGGTGGTCGGGTTGTCGATGGGGATGCGGCCGCTCTCCGCGATGGCGATCATCACCATCGCCACCAGCGCGAAGGCGATCGAGGGCTGGATCAGGAGCGGGGCGGTGAGGGTATGGTGAATCATGGTGGTGAGATTGGTGCTATGGGCGCCGAGCGAGAGCACGAAGATGCTCATCAGCATCGCCGGCTCGGCCAGCGCGGAGAAGGTCATTTCACGGCTGGCGCCCATGCCGCCGAAGGCGGTGCCGATATCCATCGCCGCCAAGGCCAGAAAGAAGCGCGCCAGCGCCAGCAGCGCCACCAGCGCGATGACATCGGCGGTGCGCGATAGCGGGGTATCGACCAGCAGCGAAGGCACCACCGTGGCCGCGGTGACCGTGGCGGTGAAGACCACATAGGGGGCGAAGCGAAACAGCCACGAGGCCTGTTCCGCCAACACCACCTCTTTGCTGAATAGCTTGACAAGGTTGCGCCACGGTTGGGCGATGCCGGCGCCGCGCCGGTTCTGCAGCCGCGCCTTGAGCGTGGCGACGAACCCCGCGGCCAGCGGCGCCAGCACCACCATCAACAGCGCCTGGATGATCTGGATAAGGATCGACTTCATGGATGATCCCATCGCAACAAGTCCGTCCGTGGCCATTCGCGGTTGGAAACCGCCCCTACAGCCTGTAGGAGGGGAATCCTTTCCCCGAACCCATCCGTGGCCGCGCTGCCGACTTGTTGCGAAATCGTCATGGATGCCCGCTAGGCGAAGACAGCCAACAGCACCAACACCGTGGCGAAGGTGTAGGCGAGGTAGGCGTGAATGCCGCGTTCATGCTCATGGCGCACGATGGCCGCGATGCGCAGCGCGAAACGGCCGATGGGCTGGTAGAGATGTTGCACCGCCATGTCCGACACATGCACCACATGGCGCACCTTCGTGGTCAGCAGGGGGTGGCGCTGGCGCGCGCTATGCGCATGTTCCACCGGTTGGTAGAAGTCGGCGAAGATGCGCCGCAGCGGCTGTGCGAAGCTGGTGGCGTTGTACTGCATGCGGGCATGGGTATGGGGGTTGCCGCAGCTCCACAGCGCCCCGCGGCGGATGGCTGCCCCCATGGGGTGGAGCCGCCAGAAAGCGATGCCGCCCAGCAGCAGCATGCCGATCAGCGCGATCGGGGCGGAGTAGGAGGCGCGCTCGGTGTTGATCGGGGTGAGCCAGAGCCAATGCTGGCCGGCATCGGGCGTGGTCATCAGCGAGGTGTGCAGCAGCAGCCGCGGTACATGATCGAGCAAGGGGATCACGAGCGACGGCAACAGCCCCAACAGCAGGCACAACAGCGCGGGCATGGCCATGCCGAGCTTCATCCAGCCATCCACCTCGCGGGCGTCGGCGGCGAGGTCGCTGCGCGGGTGGCCGAGAAAGACCACGCCGAACACCTTGACGAAACAGGTGGCCGCCAGCGCGCCCGCCAGCGCCAGCATGGCGGCGGAGAAGGGGACGATGGCGGTCAATAGCGTGCCATCCAACTGCGGCGCCATCAGCGCGGTCTGGAAGGTGAGCCACTCGGAGACAAAGCCGTTGAACGGGGGCAGGGCGGAGATGGAGATGCAGGCGACCAGAAAGAGCGCCGCCGTCCACGGCATGCGGTGAATCAGCCCGCCCATCGCCTCCATGTTGCGTGAACCGGTGGCGTGCAGCACCGCGCCCGCCCCCATGAACAGCAGCCCCTTGAACAGGGCGTGGTTGATGGTGTGGTAGAGGGCGGCGATCAATCCCAGAGCGGCGATGGTGGGGTGCCCCGCCTCCGTCAGCAGCATGCTCAGCCCCAAGCCGATGAGGATGATGCCGATGTTTTCAATCGAATGGTAGGCGAGCAGCCGCTTGAGGTCGTGCTGCTGCAACGCCATCAGCACGCCGGAGACCGCGGAGCTGGAACCCGCCGCCAGCACCAGCGCTCCCCACCACCATTGCATCTCGGCCGCGCCGATCAGATCCCACACCACCCGAATAAAGCCGAAAATGGCCACCTTGAGCATCACGCCGCTCATCAGCGCCGACACATTGGAGGGGGCAACGGGGTGGGCGTCGGGCAGCCAGCCGTGCATGGGCACCACGCCCGCCTTGGTGGCAAAGCCGCACGCCGCCAGCAGAAAGGCCGCCGATCCCCACAGCGGCGAGAGGTGGGCGGCGCGCATGGCGGAAAAGGTGAACGAATCCGCCGCGGCGTAGAGGGTGGCGAAGCTGCCCATGATCATCAGCCCCGCCAGATGGGCCATCAGCAGGTAGATAAACCCCGCCTTGCGGTTTTCGGCGTGCTGATGGTGGTGGGTGACAAGAAAGTAGGAGGCAACGCTCATCAGCTCCCAGAAGAGCATGAAGGCGAAGGCGTCGTCGGCCAGCGCCACCCCCATCATGCCGAGCGCGAACAGCGGCAGGAAGATCGCCAGCGGGGTGAGCCGCGCTTCATGGCGCAGATAGCCGTGGCCGTAGATCGCAACTGGAAGGGAGAGGATGCCGATCACCAGCAGAAAGAAGGCTCCCAGCGCATCCAGTCGCAGGTGGATGGGCAGCCAAGGCAGCCCCAGCGGAAGCACCGTTTCCGCCGCGGTGGCCGTCATGCCGCTCCAGCCGGCGAGCAGCGCGCACAGGCCGCTGGTTGCCAGCAGCAAGGTGAGGGCGCGGCGCTGCCTTGCCGGGGAGGATTGCAGGCAGGGGGCGATCAGCGCCGCCGCCAAGGCCGCGCCGCACGCCGTCAGCGCCAGTGCCAACGCGGCTGTCACCGGGAGCGCACCATCAACAGTTCGCAGCGGGTATCGGAGATGTTGCGCCAGTTGTGCTGCTTGCGGGCATCGTAGTAGAGGGACTGCATCTCCGAGAGATGGTATTCGCGGCCATCATACTCCAGCAGGGCGGAGCCGCTGCGCACCCAGACAAAGGCGTGGGCGCTGTTGATGCCGTACTGACTCTCCTCAAAGCGGCCGCCGGCATCGAGCTGCACCAGCATCGGTTCAAAGCCGGTGGGGCGGTTCAGCGCCGTCAGCGGGACAAAATGGCCGCCCTGATCCAGCGAGACGGAGGGGCGGTCATGCAGGTGGAAGATTTCGATATCCTTGTCTTTTTCAGCTTGCAGAAAGAAGGAGGCGATGGAGATGCCAAGCCCGTCCGCCAGCTTCTCCAGCGTGGCGACCGACGGGGAGACCCGCCCCGCCTCCAACTGGGAGAGCGCCGCCGCGCTGATCCCCGCCTGCTCGGCTAGGCCGCGTTGTGAGAGTTCCTGCTGTTCGCGGAAGGTTTTGATGGTGGCGCCGATGGTCAACATGGGGGCGAATGCTTACACAAT
>WFMN01000208.1 GCA_015489095.1 Mariprofundaceae bacterium
CCGGCATCGCCACCCAGATGGTGGTGGAGCGGTTGCTGGACAAGGAGGGGATCCACCGCCGCGATCTCGGGCGTGAGGCGTTTGTCGATCGGGTCTGGCAGTGGAAGGAGGAGTCCGGCGGCACCATCGTCCGTCAGCTCAAACGGTTGGGAGCGTCGTGCGACTGGTCGCGGGAGCGCTTCACCATGGATGACGGCCTCTCCGAGGCGGTGCGCGAGGTCTTTGTTCGCCTGTTTGAAGAGGGGCTGATCTACCGCGGCAAGCGGTTGGTCAACTGGGATCCGGTGCTGGAGACGGCGGTCTCCGACTTGGAGGTGGTGCATGAAGAGGAGGAGGGGCATCTGTGGCACATGTGCTACCCGCTGGAGGATGATCCCGACAGCCATGTGATCGTTGCCACCACAAGGCCGGAGACGATGTTCGGCGATGCCGCGGTGGCGGTGCATCCCGAGGATGAACGCTACGCCCATCTGGTCGGGCGCAGGGTGCGGCTGCCGCTGACCGATCGCACCATCCCGGTGATCGCCGACGACTATGTCGATCGCGATTTTGGTACCGGTTGCGTGAAGATCACCCCCGCCCACGATTTTAACGACTACGAGGTGGGCAAGCGCCACGATCTGCCGATGATCAACATCCTCACTCCGCAGGCGCATCTGCTTGATTGCGAGGCGGTGCCGGAGGGCTATCGCGGCATGGATCGCTACGAGGCGCGCGAGCATGTGGTGGCCGATCTCGATGCGGCCGGGTTGATGTACAAGATCGAGAAGCATGTGCATCAGATCGGCTATGGCGACCGCTCGCATGCGGTGCTGGAGCCCTATCTCACCGATCAGTGGTTTGTCGATATCAAGCCGCTTGCCGAGCCGGCGATCGCGGCGGTGGAGCGCGGCGATATCCGCTTTGTGCCGAGCCACTGGGAGAAGACCTACTTCGCGTGGATGCGCAACATCCAGGACTGGTGCATCTCGCGCCAGTTGTGGTGGGGGCACCGGATTCCGGCTTGGTACTGCGACGATTGCGACCACATCACCGTGGCGCGCGAGACGCCGGAGCGCTGCGGTGGCTGCGGCGGCACCCATCTCCGCCAGGACGAGGATGTGCTCGATACCTGGTTCTCCTCGGGGCTGTGGCCCTTCTCGACGCTGGGCTGGCCGCAGCAGACCGAGGAGCTGGCACGCTTTTATCCCACCAATGTGCTGGTGACCGGCTTCGACATCATCTTCTTCTGGGTGGCGCGGATGATCATGATGGGGCTGAAGTTCACCGGGAAAGTACCGTTCCGCGATGTCTATATCCACGCCCTGATCCGCGACGCCCAAGGGCAGAAGATGAGCAAATCCAAGGGCAATGTGATCGATCCATTGGTGATGGTGGAGAAGTATGGCGCCGATGCGCTGCGCTTTACGCTGGCGCACATGGCCACCCCCGGGCGGGATGTGAAGCTCGATGAGGGGCGCATCGAATCCAACCGCAACTTCATGAACAAGATCTGGAACGCCGCCCGCTTTGTCTTCATGAACCGCGGTGACGCGGTGGTCGATCACGGTGTGGATCCCAAGCTCGATGTCAACCGCTGGATCTTGACCGCGCTGGATCGCTGTCGTCTCGAGGTGGAGGCGGCGCTGACCGGCTACCGTTTCAACGACGCGGCGACGGCGCTCTACAACTTTATCTGGGGCAGCTACTGCGACTGGTTTGTCGAGGCGGCCAAGGTGGCGCTCTACGGCGAGGATGGCGAGGCCAAGGCGGAGACGCAGGTGGTGATGCTGACCGCGCTCGACGGTTGGCTGCGGCTGCTCCACCCGATCTGCCCCTTCGTGACCGAAACGCTGTGGCAGCAGCTGCACGGCAAGGATGCGCGGTTGGTGACCGCGCGTTGGCCGGGCGCGGGGTTGGTGGATGGCGATGCCGCGGCGCGGATGGAGCGGACGATGGCGGTGGTCTCCGCGATCCGTTCGATTCGCGGCGAGATGAATGTCGCCCCTGGCAAGCGGATCGCGGTGGTGATCGCGGCGGATCACGCAGTCGCCGACCAGTTGCGGGCGCATCAGCCTCTGCTCTGTGCCTTGGCGCGGCTGGCGTCGATCGCGTGGCGGGCGGCTGACGCCGAGCAGGAGGGGGCGGCGGTGGCGCCGCTCGGATTCGCCCGGGTGATGATTCCGATCGCGGGGCTGATCGATGTCGAGGCGGAGCTGGCGCGGCTCGAGAAGCTGCTGGTTCGGGTGGAGAAGGATGTGGCGAAGCTGGAGGCGAAGCTGGCCAATCCGAAGTTTTGCGCCAACGCGCCGGCGGAGGTGATCGCCAAGGTGCAGCGGGAGTTGGCCGAGGCCGGCGCCAAACGGGACGAGGTGGTGGCGGCGCGAGCGAGGCTGGCGGGTTTGCAGGGGGAAGCCGCTTGACATTGCGATGGCCGTTTTCAATATGCCATGCCGATTGGCAAGATATGCCCAACGGAGGTGGCTGATGGGGCTGTTCGGTCTGTTCAAGGGAAAGAAGAAACCGCATCGTTCGTACAAGGTGGATATCCGCCGTCCTGCCCACCAGCGGTCGCAACTGGTGCGTTCGGAGGCGTCGGAGCGGGCGTTCGTGGTGCTGTTGGTGAAGATGATGAACGAGGATGGCCAGGTCGATGACGAGGAGTATCAACAGATCATCGACTCGGTGATGGAGTGTGTACAGCTCGACTCCTACACTATCCGCGATCTGATCAATGAGGCCATTGATGACGACTCGGTTCCCTTGCGTAAGCTGTTGGCGGACTTCATGCGCGCATCCACGAAGGAGGATCGCGAGAGCTTGGTGCGGCAGCTATGGCAGGTGGCGATGGCCGATGGCCATCTCGACCCGGGAGAGGAGGCGTTGCTGAAGAAGGTAGCCGCCTATCTTCAGGTGGAAATCGATCTCTAGGAGGTGTAGTGATGGAGTGTCCGGTATGTCATGTGGCGATGGAGCAGAAGCCCTTCGGCCAGAACAAGGATGTGGTGCTCGACAGTTGCGCCAAGTGCGGCGGTACCTGGCTGGATGAGGGCGAGTTAAACCGGCTGGATGAGTGCGAATGGTCGGATATCGAGAAGGAGACCCCCTTTCGCCCGGCGGAATCGGAGGATCGGGAGATCCGCTGCCCGCGTTGCCACGGCGAGTTCGAGGCGCTGGTGCCGGAGGATCGTCCCGAGATTGTGGTCGATCGTTGTACCGGTTGTCGTGGATTCTGGCTCGATGCCGATGAGATGATGAAGTGGTTGCTTAGTCGGGTTATTTAGCCTGAGCATCGTCGAGCCGCCAGCGGCCGATCTGCTGGCCGCCCAGCGCCATGTGGAACCACCCCTTCACCCGTGGCTTGACCAGATAGGCGGCGGTCGAGAAGTTGATCGGCACGATGGCGGCCTCGGTTTCGTTGAGGATGGTCTCCGCCTGTTTATAGAGCGCCTTGCGCTTTTTGGGATCGCGCTCCCGCTTCGCCTGATCGACGATCCTCGCGAATTGGCGGTTGTTCCAGTGGATCAGGTTGGAGGAGCTGTCGGGGTGGAAGAGGTCGCTTAGCCAGTTGTTGGCATCGGGGTAGTCAGCGCACCAGCCGTAGCGGAACATGTTGGTGGCGGTTTCGGTCTTGATCGCTTGGTTGTAGCGCTCCCAATCCATCTGCTTGATCGTCACCTTGATGTGGAGGTAGTGCTCCAGCATCGTCTTGATCGCCTGCGCGATCGCGGCATGGGTCTCCGAGATGTTGTGGGTCAGGATGATGCCCGGAAACCCCTTCCCGTCGGGATAGCCCGCCTCGGCCAGCCACGTTTGCGCCTGTTTGGGGTTGAAATGGATCCCCACCCCCTCCTTGGGATCGACCGAGCCGAAGATCGGCGGCCGGGTGAAGGTGTAGGCTGGCTCCTCTCCCCCCTTGGTCACCAGTTGAATCAGCAGCCGTTTGTTGATGGCCGCCGCGATCGCCTTGCGCACCAACGGGTTGTCGGTCGGCGGCTTCTTGGTGTTGAAGCCGTAGAAGTAGGTGCAGAAGTCCGGCTGGTGGTGAAAGCGCGCATTGAGTTGGGGGTCGCGGGAGATGCGCGTCATCGCCTTTTGCGGCAGCGGCAGGAAGTTGCCGCCCATCACATCCAGTTCTCCCTGCTCATACATGCTCAGTCCCACCGTGCTCTCCCGCACGACGAAGAAGTTGATCTTGTTGATATGGATCTGGTCGCGGTCGAAATAGGTCGGGTTACGCAGCAGCGTCACCTTTTTGCCGCGCTGCCACGCCGCCAGCCGGTAGGGGCCGTTGCTGACGATATGCTCCGGCTGGGTCCACTGGTCGTGGTAGCGCATGATCGCCCGCGCCGGCAGCGGGCGGAACGGCCACAGGTTGACCATCGCCGGGAAATAGGCCGCCGGATGGTTGAGGGTGAACCGCACGGTGTGGCGGTCAAGCGCCTTGATGCCGACCTGTGAAAAATCGCTGATTGCCCCTTTGTGGTAGGCCTCGCCGTTGTTGAGGATGAAGAGCGCGAAGGCGTAGGGAGCCCCGCTTCCGGGGGCGAGGTTCCGTTTCACCGCCCATACCACATCGTCCGCGGTGACCGGATCGCCGTTGCTCCACCTAGCGTCGCGACGCAGCTTGAAGGTGTAGACGGTGCCGTCGTCGTTGCGTTGCCACGATTCGGCCAGCGACGGCTTGGGGGAGTAGTCGGTTGGATCGAACCGGGTCAGGCCGAGAAAGAGTTCGGAGGCGACCTCCATGGTGGTGACATCGTCGATCTTGCCGGGATCGAGGGTGGTGATGCTGCCGCTGAGTGGCAGGCGGATGGTGTCACGCGGCGGTGGCGCGCCGGCGGCGGTCGGTGTCGGTTGTTGTTGCGAACCACCCTTCTGGTTACAGGCCGACGGCATCAGGGTCAGCAGCGCGATGAGCAGCAGGCGCATCATCATGATTTATTGAGCAGGTAGTACATGGTGACGATGATGGAGAGCACCCCCAGCGGGTAGCCGATGCGTCCGACCAGATGTACGGTTTCGAGACTCCGTCTGGCGCGGGCGCGGTTGTACTGGATCAGCGGATAGAGGGCGGAGGAGGCCATCATGATGTAGGAGATGAAGAAGACATAGTCGATGGCCACCGTGTAGCCCACCTCCGGCAGGCTGGCGTTCATCTCTTGGTGCATCACCGCGGCGGTGAGCAGCGAGGTCATGGTAATGCCGCCGGAAAGCTCCATCTGGTTGGGTGGCAGGTAGTAGATGATGTAGGTGACGATCAGCAGGATCACCAGTGTCATCAGGTGTTTGATCACGAAGTTGAAGGCGTCTCGGATCAGGGTGATGCTGGCGGTGAACTGGGAGTATTCGATCAGGTTCCCCCGTGCCATGAAGCGGGCGACACCCAGCGTGGATGAGGTGCTGGCGATCTCCTGAAAAAACTCGGTCGGCTGCACACTCCATCCGCCGAGGTGGAGCGATGTGCGGCCATGGTCGCCGATCCCCTGGCGCAACCCCTGAATATCGGTCACATAGAGCAGATCCTTCTTCTGCGCCTGTTGGTGCTTGAACTCCACCTTGAGCTGCTGGTGGTCGAAGGGGTAGTCGTGGAAATCGAACGGCGAGCGGAAGGTGCCCCGCACGCGGTAGGCGTGGGTGGTCATGCCGTTGCTGCTGTCGGTCATGATCGGCTTGCCGAGTGTGATCGGGTCGGTGGCGTTGAGAAAGTCGATCTCACGGTCGTCGAACTTGCCGCGGTAGCGGAACCAGAGGTAAAAGTCGGCGTCGAAGCTCGAGTTGAGCAGATCGAGGTTGTCGATGCGGTTGAAGTCGATACCGGTATAGACCACGCGCGTTTTGCGGAACAGTTGGCCATCGATGCCGATGAAGATCTTTCCTTGGAGGACATTCTCCAGCACATGCTGTTCGCGGTCGGGGTAGATCAGCGGTTGAAACTGGTAGTCGGCGGGGATCAGCCGCTGCCGGGAGTAGAAGCCGACCGCCAGCGAGCGGAACGCCTCTCCCTCGGGGTTGAAGTAGATGCGGCCGTTGACGCCATCGGTTCCGCGCTCGTAGGTGTAGGCTCGGCGCAGTTGGTCGCGCACCTTAACGCGAAGCTGGCGGGTGTCAGCGCTGCGCAGCGTCTGATCGGAGAGCCTGGCGATCGCTTGCCCGGCGGTGAATACCGCGTCGTACCACGCGGCGGCGAGCCAGTCTGGCGCATGGTGGTAGGTTTCCTGAAAGCGGTTCTGAAACTCCAGCGCGGTGCGGTTGGTCAGCCCCGCCTGCGAGAGAAAGGGGGTGACGACAAAGAGGCCGTCGGAGTAGTAGCCCGGCTGCGCGCGTGCCTGCGGGTACTGGTTGAGCGCCGCCAAAAAGCGGTGATCGGCGAAGTTGTGCGGCGCCAGCACCATCAACCGGTGTCCGATGCGTTTCATCGAGGTGATCAACTGCACCCCCTGTTGCACCTTGCCGGCGATGAGCAGTGCGTGTTGCTGCTGCTCGGGATCGTTGCGCAGGGTGTCGAGGATCGCGTCGAGCTGCTGCTCGGAGACCGGCTCCGCCGCCACCACCCGCCACCGCTTGAGGATGGGAATGCCGAGCGCTTTTGCGGTTTGCACGACGCTTTCGGCCAAATCGCGGCTGGCGTCGTCGTCGGTTTCGAACAGGTAGATCGCCGACCGTTTCGTGGTGCTGTTGAGGAAGTGGAGCAGAAAGTTCCCCTGCAGCGCGGCGCTGGCCATGGTGGAAAAGACCCAGTCATTGTAGTGCAGAAAATCGGTGTTGGTGGCGGAGGGGTTGATTATCGGGATCTCCAGCCGGCGGTAATCCACGGCCACCTTGCTGTTGATGGCGTTATCGGCGTGGCCGACCACGATCGGCGCGCGCGAAGAGGCGAGCTTGCCGGCGGCATGTTGCGCCTGTTGCAGGGTGTGGTGATCCTCTAGGATCTTCAATACAAAACGGATCGGCCGGTTGTGCGCTTGCCGGTTGAGCTGTTGCAGCGCCAGTTTGGCGCTGTTGATCATGGTGATGCCTTCGCTGGAGGCCTTGTCGGGCACCACCAGCCCGATCGGGATGGTGACTTTCGCGGAGCTGCGCCAGCCGCCGTAGAGCAGGATCAGCGCCAGCAGCACGAGCGCGCCGATTTGCAGCTTGCCGGCGGTGGTGGACGGGCGCGGGAGCAGGTTGCGCAGCGCGCTCCGCGCCGGATGGGGTGTTATGGCGTGTTCACCTGATTGCTGAACCATTTGGCGGCTAAAGGTAGATGTTGTTGCCGCAACAGGGAAGCGGTAGCCAGCATTCCCGCGACATGGTCGGGGCTGCGGGCGAGGGTGTCGATGGCGTCATACCAGTAGCCATGCGCGGCGAAGAAGCGTGCGGGATCGCCATCCGGCCGCGCGGTGGGCAGGGGTTGGTAGAGGATGGTGCCGCTGCCGAAGAAGTCGCCGGAGCGTTCGACAGGGTCGAGGATGATGTTGATAAACCACTCATACTCCACCCCTTTTTCCAAGGTGACATGGTGTGTTGCGAGGTCGATCACATAGTTTCCCGCCCCTGTGGGCGGGGTGATGGGAAAGCGGGCGACCGGATCGGCCACGCCGGGTTTGACCAAGGTGAACTCCAGCGGCGCGTTCCACTTGCCGGAGATGAACCAGTAGAGCCTGGGCTGCGGGGAACTGGTCAACCCGGTGCGCCGCGGGGCGATAGCCACCAGCCGGGAGGGCACCGGCAGCAGTTCCTCCGCCTTGTCGGGCTTCGGCTGACCGCGCACCACACCGCGCACCGCACCGCGGGTGGCGCCCCTGACCACGCCGCGCGTTGCGCCACGGGTGACACCGCGAACCACGCCGCGCACGGCACCACGCACCGCGCCGCGCACCGCCCCTCGGGTGGCGCCGCGCACCGCGCCGCGCGTGGTGGAGCCAGCCGCTTCCGCCAATCCCCCCTCCCTGCGGCGGATCTCATGACCGATGCCGGGGATATCGGGATCGTGGTAGGTGATGGCGGCCGGATCGTCTGCCGATTGCCCCGCTTCCTGTGCGGTGGCGGAGGAGGCGAGCAGGAGCAGGGCGGCGGTGAGCATGGGGGGGATACGCATGGAATACCTCCTTCGGACTATAGCCAGTTGCCGATCAGCAAAAACGGCCCCCAGTAGCCGGGGTGCCAGTACCGTTTCTGCTTGATCAGTTGGATCTGGGCCAGTTGCAGCGCGCGCGCCTTGGAGATGCCCGGGCGCTTGAGCTGCTTGTAGAAATTGGTGATGGTGAGCGCGGTCGCCTCGTCATCGACAAACCAGAGCGTGGCGATGGCGCTGCGCACGCCGGCCTGCACCGCCACCCCCGCAAGGCCAAGGGCGGCGCGGTCATCGCCGAGCGCCGTCTGGCAGGCGCTCATGGTGAGCAGCTCCACCGGATGCTTGCGCTGTTTGTTGATCGAGAAGAGGTCGGCGAGCTTGTTCATGTTGAGCTTGCCGTCGTAGGTGAGCAGGAAGCTATCCTCGTTGCTGTGGGCGAAGACGCCGTGGGTGGCGAGGTGGATTAGGCGGTACTCCTTGCCCTTGAGCGCCCGCTCCAGCGCCGGGATGGTGTAGGCCTGGTTCGCCAGCCGCTCGCCCCCCATGATCGATTGCACCGTTTTCATCTCCTGCTTGACGCTGGGCAGCGCCGAGAAGCCCTGCACCGCGTCGGAGAGTCCGGCCACCAGCGTGGTGCCGCTGGTTTTGACCATCGGTTGCGGGTCGGTGAGCGCAAGCCCGGGGGTGACCGCCAGCGGGTAGTGCTCGATCAGAAAGTGGTGGCCATCGTAGAGGGTGGAGAAGGGGATGGTGCGCAGCGCGCCGTCGGGGACGATCACCAGTTGGTTGACACGGCGGGCGGCGAGCAGCGGCTCCACCGGCTGGATGATCCAGCGGTAGAGGCGGGTCGCCTCGTGGAGGAACTCGTAGCTGGTGCGGGTCTGCAGGTGACGGCGGAAATCGTAGGTGGTTCGGCGCAGTTGCTGCGCATCGACGGCGGCGTTGTAGAGCTTGATGGTGTCGCCGACGCTGACGATCACCGCCAGATGATCGTGCAGCACCACGGGATAGATGATGGCGGTGTAGGGATCGACATCCTCCAGCTTCATCTTGGCACCGGAGGCGGTGACGCAGGCGCTGTGGAAGAAGTTCTGCAGCTCGGCGGTCTTCAGCTCCTCCATCACATCGCGTGCCTCGCGCAGCAGGGTTTGGCGCTGCCGCTCGGAGGCGGCCTGCGGCACCTTGGCGAGGATGAGGGCGGCCAGTTCGCTATAGACCGGCTTGATTTGGCGGGCGAAGTAGTCGGCCTTGGCCATGCGGTGGCCGCCCAGCAGCATGCTACGGATCGGGGTCAGGGTGCCCACCGCCGCGCGGTAGGCGGTGAGCGCCTCCTGCTTCCGGTGAAGCGCTGTGAGGATACGACCCAGCTGCCACTGCCAGCGGTAGCGCTGCTCCGGGGCGCGCTCTGGGGTGAAGAAGATCGCCTGCCGCGTCTGTTTGACCGCGGCGGCGAATCGGCGGTGGCGCTCGAGATAGTGGCCGAGCATGCCGTGGGTCATGGCGGTCAGTTCGGGGCGGTAGACGCTTTGGCTCTGGGCTAGGGCGTGCCGCAACAGCCGCTGTTGCAGGGCGTCCTCGCCCTTGGTGTCGGCGGCCAGGGTGGCGAGC
Organism: Mariprofundaceae bacterium; assembly: GCA_015489095.1. Classification (GTDB taxonomy): domain Bacteria; phylum Pseudomonadota; class Zetaproteobacteria; order Mariprofundales; family J009; genus S009-29. Next base: position 9,647 of record WFMN01000208.1, read on the forward strand.
GCCAGCGTGAGTTGAAGGGTGTCGGCGGTTGCCGGCAGTTGCCTGATCTCCTCCGCCAGTCGGGCGAGCTTGGCGGGCAGGGAGGGGTCGGGCTTGGATTGCAGGGCGTCAAGGCGGTAGAGGTTGATCTCGGTGGTGGCCCTCTGGATGACGGCGGCCGCCTCATGGTGGGGGGTGAGCAGGTCGATTCCCTCCTTGAAGGCGGCGGTCGCCTCCTCCTTTAGTCCGGCGGTGGCCATCAGGTTGCCGTAGTTGTTGAGCGATTTCGCCAGCAGCAGGTCGTCGTGCTGCTGGCGTGCCAACTCAACGCTGCGCGCCATCGCCTCGCCCGCCTGCTCCCACTGGTGTAACAACTGGTAGAGGTCGCCGCGCATCCGCGCGATCACCACCATCTGCCGTGCCGTCGGATGGTTCGCGCGCGCCCCATCCAGCCTTGCCAGCGCTTGACGGTACATGCCGCGCGCCTGCCAGCTTGCCGCCGTCGCGATCGCCTCTTGGACATCCGAGGGCGCGGCAAGCAGACCAGGAGGAAGCGCGGCGACGGCGAGCGCCACCGCCACGATCATCGCGGGCAGGATGCGTGCCGGCTTCACAAGGAGAGCTCCGAGATGAAGTGGACGCCGTTGTCCTGCAGGTCGTACTTGCCGGGGGAGTCCACCTTTTTCAGCCCCTTCGCCCCGTCGATCTGGATGAACCACGCGGGGTTGACCTGCCAGTGGAGGCTGACGCCGACGCTCGCGATTTGGCGCACCGAAGGGCCTGCCACCTTTCCTGACGGGTTGTTTGTCTTGCCGGTGGCGCTACCCACCTTCTGGTTCCAGATCTGCCCGTAATCGACAAACGGTTGCAGGGTGACGGCGCCATCCTCGGCGCGCTTGCTCAGCTGCGGGATGCGGGCGTGGCCGACGGGGATGCGCCAGCCGATGCCCGCCACCACGCCGCCGTCGGCGGTGAGCAGGTTCTCGCGGTAGCCGCGCACCGTCTGCCGGCCGCCGAGGACGAACTTTTCGGTCACCGGCAGGTTGTCATTGCTCAGGCGGAGATCGGTGCGCCACACCAGTTGCCCCCAATCGTCGCTGATGCGCTCGATCCACTGAAACTGCCCCAGCCAGGTGAGAAAGGCGCCGTCGGGGGCGACGCGCTTGTCGCGGCGCAGGCCGATGCCGAAGGTGGAGCGGGCGGCAATCACCCGCCGATTGCGCTTTTCGGTCCACGACTGGTAGAGGTGGAGC
>WFMN01000209.1 GCA_015489095.1 Mariprofundaceae bacterium
GCCAGCATCACCAGAATCGGGTAGCCGAGGCTGTTAAACTGGATCGCCAGAATGACGAAAATCCCCAACAGCGCGAATAGAAAGCTGAACACCAGCCCGCGCACACTCTCCTCGCTGCGCTCCTGCTCGCCACCGAAATGGGCGTGCACCGCCTTGTCCGCCCCGATCCACCTCGCCTTGTCGGCCTTCACCAGCGCGTTGAGCGCCTTGGAGGTGATCACCTTGGGATCCACCTCCGCCGAGACATTGACGATGCGACGGCCATCTTTATGACGGATGCTGGTCGCCCCCGCCCGCTTCTCCAGATGGGCGATCCTGCCCAGTGGCACCAACCCGCCGCGGGCGTTGGGAATCTCCAGCCGCCTCAGGGTATCCATATCCCGTTGCAGCCGCATCGGATAGCGAATGGTCACATCGCTCTCCTCGCGCGAACGGCGGATGGTGGAGACGCGCAGCCCGTCAAACGCCGCCTTCACATGCAGCGACACCGTGGCCAGATCGACCCCAGCATAGGCCGCCTTGGCACGATCAAGCACCACATGCAGTTCGGGGTCGCCCCCCTCCAGATCGCTTTCGATCGCCTCGGCGCCGGGGGTATCGCGCAGCAGCGCCATCAACCGCCGCGCCACCCGCGCCCGCGCCGCCGCGTCGCCGCCAGAGAGCACCACCTGCAACGCCCTTCCCACCGGCGGCCCCGGCTTCATCATCGCGAAGCTGATCTTGGCCTCGGGAAAGAGCGGCGGCACCTCGCGCTGCACCCGCGCCATCACGGTATAGGCCGACACCTTACGCTCGGTAAATGGGGTTAAGATTGCCCGCACAAAACCGAAACGGTCGCCGACCTGCTTCATCGTCTCACGCTGATCGGCGCTGTTTTCCCCCGCGATCAGGGTAGTGGTCTCCAACAGTGAAGGATCGATGCGCTTGCGCACCTCGGCATCGATGCGCAACAACAACCGGTAATTTTCCTCCAGCGTAGTACCGACCGGCGCGTTCACCCGCAGGTAAAACTGGCTCTCCGCCCCCGAAGGGAAAAGCTGAAACTTCATGTGCGAGGCCAGCAGCAGCGCCCCGGCCAACCCCGCCAGCGTCAGCAAGAGCGTGACATAGCGCCAGCGCACCGCCAGCGCCAGCAACCGCCCATACAGCTCCACCAACCAGATAAAGATCCGCCGCTCTTTCGGATGTTTGGCGGCGTTGACCACATCGCGGATATGGTTGGGGAGAATCAAGATCGCCTCCAACCACGAAAAGGTGAGCAGCACCACCACGACCACCGGAATCGAGTAGATAAACTTGCCGATAATCCCATCCATGTGCATCAGCGGCAGAAAGGCGACAATGGTGGTCAGCACCGTGGCCGTTACCGGCCCCAGCAGTTCATAGGTTCCGGCAATCGCCGCTTTTTCCGGCGCCATCCCCTGCTCCATGTGCCAGGTCACATTCTCGCCGATGATGATGGCATCATCCACCATCAGTCCCAGCACCATGATAAAACCGAACATGGTCAACAGGTTCAGCGTCACCCCGCTGAAATAGAGCGCCATCAACCCAGAGAAGAAGATGATCGGCAGCCCCCACGCGGTGGTCAGCGCCACCCCCGGCCGCAGAAAGAGCGACAGCACCAGCAGTACCAGCGCCAGACCGATGGCGCCATTGCTGGTCAGCACTCCCAACCGCAGCCGGGTGATGAGCGAGAAGTCGTTGTAGGTGCGCACCTGCACGCCGTAGCGCGCCGGCACCGTCGCCAGATACCCCTTCACCCGATCGACCAGCGAGATGATGTCGGCATCGCCTTTTTTGAGCACAATCATGTTGATCGCCGGTTTTCCCATGGCGGCGATCATGCGGCTCGGCCGCACCAGTTCCGTCGAGATGGTCGCCACATCGCCCAGCTTGAGCACATCGCCGCGATCGTTGGCGCGCAGCACCAGGTTCGCGGCATCCTCCGCCCCTGTCAATTGGCCGGTGATACGCAGCACCCGCTGCCCTTGTGGCAGTTGCAGGTGACCGCCGGGCGCGTTGATGTTCCACCCCTTGATCACCCGCCGCACATCGTTGATCGACACCCGGTTGCGCGCCATCGCATCGGGATCGAGCACGATGCGGATCTCCTCCTTGCGCCCCCCCTGCAACAGCACCCGCGACACCCCTTTGAGGTTCAGCAGGTCATCGCGCACATCGTCCGCCACCCGCTTGAGCTTTAGCTCGCTCATCTCGGCAAACAGCGTGACCGACAGCACCGGCGCCTGCTCTGACTTCACCTCGGTGATCGTAGGATCCGCCGGCAAATCGAGCGGCAGCTGGGCGCGGTTGATCGCCTGCTGGATATCGGCCACCAACCGCGAGCGGTCGGCAAAGGAGGGATCGACCTTGACCGTGATCTGCATCAGCCCCGGATAGGCGGTAGAGTGGATCTCGTCGATGCCGTCGATCCCCTTCAGCTCCTGCTCGATGGGATCGACCATCTGCCGCTCCACCTCGCTCGGCGCCGCACCCGGCCACCCCGCCGCCACCACAATCACATCGAAGTTGACGCTGGGGAACGCCTCACGCTGGATGGTCAACGCGGCGTAGATGCCTCCGACCAACAACATGATCGATAGCAGGTTGACCAGCAACCCGCGCCGCACAAAAAACGCGATGATGGATTCCACTGTAATTACTGCATCGCCGCCATCAACGGCCAGTCGCCACGCGCCAGTTGCAACTGCCGCTCCGACAGCGCCAGCGACTCCCGCTGCAGCGCCTGCTGCAACTCCGCCCGCCTGAGATCACCTTCAAACTGAATCAGGGTGGCGGTATCGCTGCGCCCCTCGCGGTAGCGCGCCATCTCGGCGTTGAACTTCTTGCGCTCCGCCCGCACCCGCGCCGCCGACGCTTGCAACAGCCGCCGACCAGTCGCCACCGCCACCCGCGTGCGCGCCAGCGTATCGCCGATGGCGCGTTCCGTTTGCGCCTGTTGGGCGATCACCTGCTCGCGCGCCACCTCCGCCTGCCGGATCGCCGCCGACGCCGCATGGCCACCGATATCGTCCGACAGTTCAAGCGAAAGCTGGGCAAAACGGTGGCTGAGCGACAACCCGGAGCGAAACGCCCGTTTGAACAACCCCTCCTGCGCCCGGGTACCCACCTGCCCCACCAAGTCGAGCTGCGCCTGATCGTCGGCCAATGCCCGCTGTAACGCGGCATCCGCCGCCGCCAGCCGCGCCTTGAGCAGCTTGAACTCCGGCCGGTGGCGACGCGCCACCCGTCGCAACTGCGCCAGCGGAGGAAGCGCGACACGCCCCATCGCGCCCACCTCCAGCCGTTTCGGCAGTCGATCAACCACCAACAGCCGCCTAAGCACCACCGCACTGGCCGCCAACGCCGCCTCCGCCTGCACCACCTCGGTCTGACGGGTGGCGAGCAGCGCCTCGCTCTGCAGACGATCCGCCTTTTCGATCAGGCCGAACGCCTCCCGTTGTTGCTGATAGCGCAGCAGTTGCCGCGCCCTGTCACGCGCATCCTTGGCCAGCTTGAGGTTAATGCGATTGATCCGATGCTGGAAAAAGGCGGCCAGCACCTGCCCCGCTAACTGGTAGCGCACCACCGCCACCTGCCAGCGATCCGCCTCGGTGGTCGCCTCCGCCGCCGCCAGCTTGCCGTGGTAATCGGGGTTGCCGCGCCCTTTGAGCAGCGGCATGCGCCACGAAAAATCGATCTGACTCTGATAAAGGGGGTTGAGTGAGGGTTGAAACGCCAGCGGCATGGTGGCCGGATAGGCCTGATTGACGCGCGCCATGGTGAAACTGCCGCTTACGGTATCGCCGTTCTCCAGCGGCTGGGTGAGCTGATAGCCGAACTGGATGTTGGTGGTACCCAAGGCGGCGAAGGGGCTGACGGTACGAATCCGGCTATCCGAGGCCGATGCCGTCACCCCTAGCCTGCCATCCAGCATCCCCTGCACGCCGGTGCGCCGTGCCTGATCGAGCAGCGGGGCAAGCTCGGCCAGCCGCAGATCGGGGTGGCGCTCCACCGCCTGTCGCACCGCCGCTTCCAAGCTCATCGCCGCCGCCGAAATCGGCAACAGCAGCCCCAGAACCAACAGCACACGCATCATCATGATGCCAACACTACCCGCTTCAGCGGCTAATCAACACCACCGCCTGCGCCGCGATCCCCTCACCACGCCCGCAAAAGCCCAGCTTCTCCGTGGTGGTCGCCTTGATGTTGATCTGCGCCTGCGCCACCGCCAGCACCTCGGCCAGCCGCGCCCGCATGGCGTCGATGTAGGGCGCCAACTTCGGCCGCTGGGCAACCACGGTGGCATCGACATTGCCCAGCCGCCAGCCCGCCTCCGCCAGTAGCCGCACCACCTGTGCCAATAGCTTGGTGCTATCCACCCCGGCATAGGCGGCATCCGAATCGGGAAAGTGGTGGCCGATATCCCCCATCCCAGCCGCGCCCAACAGCGCATCGCAGATGGCGTGAATCAGCACATCGGCGTCGGAATGGCCAGCCAACCCAAGGTGATACGGCACCTCCACCCCGCCCAGCACCAGCCTGCGCCCCTCGACAAAGGGGTGAACATCGAACCCCTGCCCGACACGAAGGGCGAGGCTCACTCCGCCTCCATCCCCGGCCGAAAGCGCACCACGCGATTCTTACCGCCGTTTTTGGCCTCGTACATCGCAGTATCCGCCTGTTTGAGCAGCGTGACCGACTCCAGCTCCTCGCCACCGGTAAAAAGCGATACCCCGATACTGGCGCCGATGTGGCAGGTGATCGCATCCAGCGTGAACGGCCGTTGCATCGTTGCCAACACCTTCTCCGCGATCGCCAGCACATCCCGCTCGGTGTTGCTCTCCACCACCATCACAAACTCATCGCCGCCGACCCGCGCCACCGTGTCGCTGTCACGCCCGCAGCCGCGCAATCGCACCGCGATCTGCTGCAGTAACGCATCACCGGCGTCGTGGCCGTGGGTGTCGTTCACCGGCTTGAAGCCGTCGATATCGACAAACAGCACCCCGACGACAAAGCCGTTACGCCGGGCACGGCTCAGGCTGTGATCGAGCCGGTCGTAGAGCAGCACCCGGTTGGGCAGGCCGGTCAGGGCGTCGTGGCTGGCATTGTGGCGCAGCTGATCCTCCATCTTTTTCTGATCGGTGATATCGAGAAAGGTACTGACATAGTAGCTCACCTCGCCATCGTCATCCCGCATGGTGTTGATGATCAGCCATTCGGGGTAGATCTCGCCATTCTTGCGCCGGTTCCAGATCTCGCCCGACCAACGCCCCTCCTCGCGGATGCTGCGCCACATCTCGGCATAAAACTCTTTTGATTGCTTGCCGGATTTCAAGATATTGGGGTTCCGCCCCAGCGCCTCCTCGGCGCTGTAGCCGGTGATCGCGGTAAAGGCGGGGTTGATCAGGCGGATGTTGGCATCGTGATCGGCCACCATGATGGCGCTGGGCACGGTATCCATCACCGTTGCCGCCAGCCGGATCTCGCGCTCCGACTCCTTCTGCTGCGACAGATCATGCAGCACATGCACCAGCTCCGCCCGCTCCAGCCAGCTTCCCCACGGCATTCTGGCGCTGAGCACCGACACCGGCACCGGTGCACCGTCGCCATTTTCCAGCACCGTTTCGCCGTGACTGCGCGCCTGTGCGAAATCGAGATCGCCATGCCCCGCCGCCTGCAGCGCGGCGATCGGCGTACCGATCAGGGGGCGCCCGCGCAACCCACGGTGCGCCTGCCGATTGGCCATGCGGATAACGCCATCGCCGTCGGTAACAAACAGCATCCCGCCCAGGGCGCGGATGATCGCCTCCATGTAGCGGTGCATCAGCACGATCAGGAGCGCCACCAGCACCAGCCCCATCAGCAGCAACCCCAGCAGATTGCGGTCGGTGCGCCACATCGCCGCTTGGGCGGCGGCGGTGGAGGTGGTCACCAGCAGCACACCGCGTACCGGGTTGTGCTCGTAGCCGTGGCACCGCAGGCAGGCCTGCTCCACCTTGATCGGCTCCAGGATGGTCAAGCGATTGGCGGCATCGTCACGCAACACCACCTGCGTACCACCCGCCGCCCGCTTCAGGTCGGAGGCGGCAACTCCCTGCACCCGCTTGGCCGGCAGGGGCGCACGCGAAAAGAGCTCGGAACCGAGAAAGCGGTTGACCTGATGCATGGTCTCCAGATCGCGAAACGCCACCACGCCGCTCCGGCGCAGCACCTCCACCGACTGCAATTCAGGGTGGGCGCGCATGCGCGCCAGCCAATCGTGCACGCTCTCCGCCTCGCCGAGCAGCATCAGGGTTTTCAGGCTGGAGACCATGGTGTGCGCCACCGCCTCCGCCTGGGCGTGCGCCTGCCGACCGATCATCTGCCGCTGCCAGGTGTGCATGGCGAAAAAGAGCGCCGCGAACAGGCACGACAGCAGCAGCAGAAGCAGCGCCATCATCCGCACGCCGAGGCGATTCCCGATATGGTGTTTGATCGTCAGCCCTCCAACCCTGCTTCGTGCAACAGCAAACGCTGCTTCCACGCCGCACCAAAGGCAAACCCGCCCAACCCCGTTGCCGCCACCACCCGGTGGCACGGCACCAACAGCGGCAGCGGGTTGGCGGCCAACGCCTGCCCGACCGCCCGCGGCGATGACCCGAGCCTGCGCGCTAGCGCGCCGTAGCTACAGGTCGTACCCCACGGGATCGCCCACAGCGCCGCGCGCAGCCGCTGCTGAAACGGCGTGGCGGGCGGTGCAAGCGGCGGCAGCGGCATCACCTCCCCCCGCAGATAGCCCGCCAACCAGTCGGCAACGCCGTCATCGCCCGGCGGCAGCGCATCCTCATCCCCCAGCACCACCCGACGGCAACAACGCCCATCCCAGTCGTAACCGATCACCCCAAGATACGAATGAACCGCGTAGCGCACCTACCATGATCCCATCGCAACAAGTCCGTCCATGGACTTTTTGCTTGATCTCCGTGGCCGCGATGCCGACTTTTGGCAAAGTCGTCCTACCATCACTCCGGCGGCGCCGTCCGCCGGCGCTCCCCGATAATGATCAATACGCTCTGCACCAGCGCCGCCAGCGGGATGGCCAGAAACACCCCCAGCAGCCCACCGATGCTGCCGAAGAGCAGCACCGCCACGATGATCGCCACCGGATGAAGATTCACCATCTCGGAAAAGATCCACGGAATCAGGATATTGGCATCGAGCAACTGCACCAGCGCGTAGGCGCCCATCGCATAGAGGGTGGAGTCGGCCCATCCCCACTGGAAAAAGGAGAGCAGCAGCACCGGAAAGGCCACCACCGCCGCGCCGACAAAGGGGATCCACACCGAAATCGCCGTCAACACCGCCAGCAGCAGCGCATATTGATGGTCCATCAGGTAGAAGAGCAGCCACATGGTGACGCCGACCGCCAGCGATTCCCAGAAGCGGCCGCGGATATAGTTGCCGATCTGCACATCCAGCTCATGCCAGACCCGGGTGAGCAGGGTGCGCTCACGGGGTAGAAACTGTTGGCTCCACGCCATGATCAGCTCCTTGTCTTTGAGCAGAAAAAAGACCAGCACCGGCACCAGCACCGCATAGACCAGCAGCGTAATCATGCCGGGGATGGAGGCGATCGAAAACGAGAGCAGCGCCGCCCCCCACTCCTGCATCTTGCCGGCGCCGGAGGCGATCATCTGCTGCAGCGCCGAAGGGGCGATCCAACTGGCGTAGCTCACCTGCAGCGACTTGAGCGACTCGCGGGTGGCGGCGAGATACTCCGGCACATGGGAGACCAGCCTCCCTACCTGCTCGGTCAACAGCGGCAGCAGCGCCAGCAGCGAAAAGAGGACGATCACCAGCGCGCCCGACCCCACCAGCGTGATCGCCACCAGCCGCGGCAGCCGGCATTGGCACAAGAGCGCCACAATCCCCTCCAACACATAGGCCAGCGCCACCGCCACCAACAGCGGCGCCAGCACCTTGCCGAAGACCACCAGCAGCAGAAAGATCCCCAGCAGCGAGGCGATCAGCATCGTCAACTGGGTATCGGCCAACCGCCGCGCCACCCAGTCGCGCAGCATCAGGAGCGATGCTCCGTACCGCCGCTCCCCATCGCCACCAACACCGCCGCCAACAACGACGCCAGCAGATGCAACATGGCGCTGATGCCATGCAGCATGCCAAAACGCGCCCGCAGCGGGTCGTCAGCCGCCAGAGCGTCGTAGCCGTGCGGCATCAAGGCCTTAACCGCCGCCATCTGCGGCGCGAGCCCCCATTCGTTCACCGCCACCAGCGCTGCCACCGCCGCCAGCAGCAACCAGCGCAGGCGGCCGATCGCC
>WFMN01000210.1 GCA_015489095.1 Mariprofundaceae bacterium
CTGTAGCGTAAGCGTGCGCAATCCCAGTGCAAGAATATAACGCAGACTTTCGCCATCGTGCGATATGGCTCGCATCACTTTGGCGTTAGCAAATGTCTTACCACAACCTGTGCTGGCCATGTTGACGGCAAAAAAACCACATTTCGATTTGGCATGCTGTTGCCGCCATCTTTTTATCTCCCCAACAGCTTTATCTTGCCAGCGAAAGGCGTCAGCACTTGGCTTTTTCAAAGAGTGTATATCCTGAGCAACAGGTGGTTCCCGTTCGAAAACAGGTAGCAGAAAGGCTGTGCGTAAAGCATGAGCGGAAACACCAGCAAGGTGCTCATCGAGTTTCTGTTTAAGTTTCTTTGTTTTCCGATCCGTATTAGCAAATAAACCCGTAGTATCTTGCCAATGGGGATCAGCATTTTGCGATGAATAATGGTGATCGCCTAGCATCAGGCACAAGCGAGCATGGTGCAGCACAACCCGGAAACTTCTATCATTCATGCATTGCTGAACAAGAGGCAAGCAGCCTTGCAAACGGGTTGCCCATTTTCTCACCTGCTTCAACCATCTGAAAGATTGACTTAGCAAGCCGTGGGGGAACTCAAAGCAATCATTCAGCCTTGAATGGTAATTTTTTTCATCGCGTCGATTTTCATACCCCCACGCCTGAGTGATCCTTTTCAAGACTATGGCCATATTTGGGGCGGACTCATTTCTCCAGTCATCCGAAGTTTCAGGTAATCGATGGTGGGATACAATCAACCATGCGAGCATTTGCGCTGCCGGCGGCAGTTGGGATAAAGGTTTCTGCGCCCTCTCTCCAGCGATTGACTTCAACCGAGCTTCGTTCAAATCACCATCAATGAGTATCGTTAACCAATATCTGTCATCACTTGTACTATCACAACTGTGAATCAAAGCATGTAGCAATAAGCAAGAAATCCATTCATGACGGATGGGATCGCCCAACATAGAGGCGTCTTTCAACTTTTTCTGAAACAACCTTGTCGCTTTACCCCAGTCATGGAAAAGCGCCGCAAGCCCAGCTAAAGATTGAATAAGCGGAAGGTAGCGCCAGTCATTTTCAAACTGCGTGATTGCTTGTTGCGTACTGTTCACCGGCACCACACCTCGGGCATCGAATTTGCTCCGATTTCCCACCATCCACAGCAACTGGCTGCGCGAGCGGCTTCTGATCCAGTGGCAGGAAACAGCCGTGCTCTTGCTGGCCGTCTGGCGCAGCATTTTTTTGACCGTGTTCAACCCATCTTCGGTGATCAGCGTTTGCCAGGTATTGTCTCCAATCCGATCTGCAAAGGCATCCAGCACCCGCCGGGTCTTTTTGCGCGCATTCTTTTCGCACTGAGAGACAAAGGTCACCATCATCTCGTGGTACCACACCGAGCCTTGAGCGCTTGGGCCTTTACACATTCAAACATAAAATCCAACGCCTTGTAATCCGTGAAGGCTTGCAGGCACTGCTGGCGAAACTCCTGCTCAGTAGCATTCTCTTTCGCGCAGACAAAAGCCCACGGCAGCACGAGCGCATCCTTGATCAAATCTGCCACATCGAACACCAACGCGCCTCGGCGTGTTTTGCCATGCATCACGGCAAAACCGTGCGGAATACCCAGTACCCACAGGGTTGTGGCAGCCAGCCCGTAGGCGAGATAGTTGCCGTGATTGAGAAACCCGTTGGCCTTGTCGGTTGACTCGTGCTCCCGCACAAACCCCTGAATGTTCGCTGTTCGCGCGGCAAACTTGTAAAGCTGTTTGGTCAGTTGCGCCTCCGAGGTCAGCAAATCCCCCGTTTGTTCGGCTCTGTCAATCTTAGCGCGACATCCATTTAACGCGCCAAGCAACACATCATCGCGGGCATCAAAGCCCGCCAGCCTCAGCTCCCTATCCTTTGACCAGACCTTTTGTAGATAATCAATGCGTGCATGCTGCATGGCCTTGGCGGCATGCAGCCGCTGAACACTATCGAACCAAAATCCCAGCCACCCTTGCAGGTACTCCGTTGGTCGATATTCGCTTTGCGGCGTAAACCATTCGACCTCGTTCCCCATGTAGAGCGGGGTGCCACCACCGCCGCAAAAACCGATCAGCACGCCAGCCTGCGCCAACATGCGCACGGCGGCCTGAGTAATCGATGTGCCATTTCCCAGCAAAATCACCGTAGTGTTGGCAATGGGGATATTGAAGTACAGCTTCTCTCTTTTGGCCTCGGTCAGATAGAGTACCCGGCCATCCTTCTGCATCACCCGGCAATGCTCCAACAGATAGAGGTTGGCACGCTTGGAATGCAGAATCGTTTTCAGATCGCTTGGCGAGAAATCTTTCACGGCGATTCACGCGAGGCGGGGCGGAAACTGGTGACAATCAGGCCGACTACGGCGACGGAGATGCAGGAGTCGGCGATGTTGAACGCCGGCCAGACATAGCTGTGACCATCGATCACGACATACCATTGAATAAAATCAACCACATAACCGAGCTGCGCGCGATCCCAGATGTTGCCGATGGCGCCGGCCAGCACCAGCACCAACCACCACCCTTCGCTGCCGCGCTGATGGCGGCTGCGCCACCACCATAGCGTTACCGCCAGCGCGATGCCGATGGTAATGCCGAGGATCAGCATCGCCCCCCATGCGCGGGGCAGGTCGGCCAGCATCGAAAAGGCGACACCGTTGTTGTGCGCCTTGATGACATTGAAACAGCCGGGAATCACCACCAGATGGAGCGTAGCTTCCTGCTGCTCGATCCACCACTTGGTCGCTTGATCCAGCGCCACCATGGCGACCAGCAGCGCCAGTTGCCACCTCATCCGCTGTTGCATTGATTACTCCTTGATTCCCAATCCCTGTCGATACGCGCACCGCGAAAAGCCCCTCCTCGGGCTGTTTGCAAAGTCGGCATCTACACGGAGCGCAGTTCCCGTTCGCTTCGCCAAATACGAATGACCGATACGGCTTGGTTCGGCTCAAGTCGGTACACGACCCGGAAGGGGGGACGAATCAGTTCCCGTAGATTATCCACTTTGAACTCTGGCACAATTCGCCCCATCTTGGGATAGGTTTCCAGATCCTTCACCGCATCCCGCAATGCAACGATTGTCTGCTCTCCTATGCGTGGGACACCCTGCCGTTCGTAATATTCGGCGATCTGCAGCATATCTGCCAGTGCCGACGGCGAAAACTGAACGGCCGTTTTTGCCACTAGGGTCAGTCAAGCCCCAATTTCCGCTCGACTTCCGCCAGCGGGACGCCCTCACCGGCCTCAATTTCACCCATGCCCTGCATGACCGCGCGTATGAATGCACGCTCTTCCTCCGCCTTCTCAAAATCGGCCAGCGACTGAATAACAGCAACCCCTTTGCCCCTGCTGGTCAGTAGCACGGGACGGTGGTTTGCTTCTGTCTGTCGCACATACTTGCCGGGGTTGATCTTGAGGGTCGAAAGCGGAATCACATCTTCAGAAAATTTCACATGCATCACCGAACCTCCAAGAAGGTGCTGTACACTGGTGCTGGAATCATGTGCTGTAAAGAGATTGACAGCAAGACCTCTACATCCCCAGCGCCGCCAGCAGGCCCGCGGCCTTGTGTTCGGTTTCGCGCTGTTCATGGCGCGGATTGGAGTCGCTGACAATCCCAGCCCCCGCCGCCCAGTGCAGCATGCTCGGCTCCATCCAGAAGGTACGGATCAGGATATTGATATCGACCGCGCCGTTCCAACCGATATAGCCGACGCCGCCGGTGTAGGGTCCACGCGGCGCAGGCTCCAACTGATGGATGATCTCCATGCAGCGAATCTTGGGGCAGCCGGTGATGGTACCGCCGGGAAACATGGTCGCCAACACCTGCATCATCCCGACCTCCGGCCGCAGCCGCCCACGCACATTGGAGACGATATGCTGCACGGTGCTGTAGCGCTCAATCACCATCGATTCATCGACCGTCACGCTGCCGGGCTGGCAGATCCGACCGAGATCGTTGCGCTCCAGATCAACCAGCATGATATGTTCCGCCCGCTCCTTGGCGGAGAGCAACAGCTCCTCCCGAAGCTGGTCGCTCTCGCTGCCGCTGCCGATTTTGCGGGTACCGGCGATCGGCCGGGTGTCGATCACTCCGTCCGGCGTGATGCGCACCAGCCGCTCGGGCGAAGCCGAAACGATGGCATGGCCATCCAGCCGCAACAGGCAGGAGAAGGGAGCCGGGTTGCAGCGGCGCAGACGGGAGTAGAGCGCGAGCGCATCGCCGTGTTGAATCGGCGCATGCCAAAAACGGGCGATATTGGCCTGAAAGATATCCCCGGCACGGATGAACGCCTGCACCCGCGTAACCGCCCGGCGATAGTCGGCGGCGGAGCCATCTTCCACGATGGCACCGATGGCGAAGGGGGCGGCGGGCGCCGGAGAGCGCGGCTGCCGCAGCAGAGCTTCCACCTGCGCCAGCGCCTGCGATGAGCGGGCGGTGATGGTGACCCCGCCGTCGGGAGAGAAACGGAGCGACCACGCCGGATGGTGGGCATACAGCAGAGGGAGGCGGCCGTAGGCGGACGGTTTGGCGGCCGGCAACTCCTCAAACAGCCCTCCCGCCTCGTATGACAGATAGATGAGGGCGAAGATCCCTTCAGCCCCTCCATCGGCGGGCGGCGTAAGCAGGCGGTTCCAATGGGGCAGTTGACGGGCGTCACAACGGGTTAGACGATGGGACGCCCCGGCACGGGAGACGACCCACGCCGTGCCGCCACCGGAGGGATCCTCCAAGATGGCGGTGCAGTGGTTGGGATGCTGCGAGAAAAAGGCGAACGCCGTGCCATCATAGTTGGTACGGCGTTCGATTACTGGAGACATGTGAACGGCGCGGGTTGCCGCGAACCCGTTGTTATGCGAACTTCTTTAGAACAACCGAGGCGTTGGTGCCGCCAAACCCGAATGAATTGGAGATCGCCACCCGAATATCGGCGTCGCGCGCCGTATTGGCAACATAGTCAAGATCGCACCCTTCGCCGGGGTTGTTGAGGTTGATGGTCGGCGTGGCAACCCGATGCTGGATACTCAGCGCCGTCAGCGCCGCCTCCACACCGCCCGCGGCACCGAGCAGATGGCCGATCATCGACTTGTTGGAGGTCACCATCAGCTTGTCCGCATGGGCACCAAACACCCGCTTGATCCCTTCGGTCTCCGCCAGATCACCCGCCGGGGTCGAGGTACCGTGGGCATTGATATAATCCACGCTCTCCGGCGATAACTTGGCCGATTGCAGCGCCGATTGCATACAGCGGGCTCCCCCTTCACCTCCCGGCGCGGGCGCCGTGATATGGTGGGCGTCGCCCGACATTCCGTATCCGGCAACCTCGGCGATCATGGTCGCACCCCGGCTGCGGGCGGAATCGAGCGATTCCATCAGCAGCACGCCGGAACCTTCGCCCATGATGAAACCATCACGGTCACGATCCCACGGACGCGATGCTCCCTGCGGATCGTCGTTTCGGGTGGAGAGCGCCTTGGAGGCACAGAAACCACCAACCCCCAGCGTACAGATGCAGGACTCCGCCCCACCGGCCAGCATGGCATCGGCCTCGCCGCTGGCGATGATGCGCCACGCCTCGCCGATCGCATGGGTACCGGTGGCACAGGCGGTGACGGTGGCGGAGTTGGGTCCTTTTGCCCCCACCAGCATCGACACCCAGCCGGAGATCATGTTGATGATCGTCTTGGGGATGAAAAAGGGAGAGATCTTGCGCGCGCCTCCCTTCTGGTAGGCCTCCATGGTTGCCTCAATGGAGGGCAGGCCGCCGATACCGGAGCCGATAATCACCCCCACCCGATCGGCGTTGGCCTCGGAGATCTCCAGCCCTGAATCCGCCAGCGCCATCTTGGCGGCCGCCACTCCGTACTGAATAAAGGTGTCCATCTTGCGGACATCCTTACGGTTGATGTAGGGCGCGGGGTCAAACCCCTTGACCTCACCGGCGATGGTGCAGCTCATGCCCGCGGCCTCGGCATCAAAGCGGGTGATACGGTCGATGCCCGATTTTCCGTTGACGACCCCCTCCCAGGTGCTGGCCTTATCCAGCCCCAACGGGGTAAGCAGACCGACGCCGGTGATGACAACCCTAGTGGACAAAATGGCTACTCCGCTTTGCTCGCGATATAGTCGATGGCGTTCTGTACGCTCTGGATCGTCTCGGCGTCGTCGTCGGGAATCTCGATGCCGAACTCCTCCTCAAACGCCATCACCAGCTCAACGGTATCGAGCGAATCGGCGCCGAGATCATCGACAAACGAAGAATCGGGGTTGATCTCGCTCTCGTCCACATTGAGCTGATCTCCCACGATTTTAATAACTTTGGCTTCAATTTCAGCTGACATACACTGTCCTCCATCTAAAAATAAGGGGCGGCTTCTAGCACGCACCATAGGTCTCGACAAGAAAAAATTTTGCACCGTTCCGCCTTGACGCACCCCAAAGGGACGCCAAGGTTGCCCTCGAAATGAACAACGCTACCGACTTCGATAGCGTTGCGCCACCCCCCGTTTGACCCCGGAGCCTAACGCCATGTCCCGACCCCACCCTTCCGGTTTTTTGCTCGCGTTCGCCTCGCTGGTGATCATTATCGCCGGCCTGAAGGCGGCCGCGCCGCTGTTGACCACCTTTCTGCTGGCGCTCTTTCTGGCCATGATCTGCCTGCCGGCGCTGCGCTGGCTGCAGCAGCGGCAGGTCAGCGAGGTGAGCAGCGTGCTGCTGCTGTTTCTGCTGCTGCTAGTGATCGGGTCGCTCTTGGCGCTGCTGCTCGGCAGCTCGGTTGCCGACTTTACCCGTCAGGTACCGCTCTATCAGCAGCGACTGAACGGGCAGAAGGCGGAGTTGCTACAGTGGCTCGCCGGCTACGGAATCACCATCAATGCCGACAGCCTGAAACACGCCTTCGATCCGGCGGCGGCAATGGGGATGGCGGGCAGCATGCTGACGGGGCTGGGCAAATCGCTGGCCAACCTGCTCTTGATTCTGCTGACCACCATCTTTCTGCTGTTTGAGGCGTTGGCGCTGCCGAAAAAGTGGGCACAGATCAGCGGCCACGCCCCCTCATCCGAGGCGGTGATGCGCTTTCTTACCAGCGCCAACCGCTATCTGGTGGTGAAAACATGGATCAGCCTACTCACCGGCGCGCTGGTCACGCTGCTGTTGCTGGTGGTGGGGGTGGACTACCCGCTGCTGTGGGGGGTGATCGCCTTCCTGTTCAACTTTATCCCCAATATCGGCTCGATTATCGCCGCGATTCCAGCGCTGTTACTGGCGCTGGTACAGCTTGGAACCGGCGCCGCGCTGGTGGTTGCCGGCGGCTATACAGTGATCAATGTGGTGGTCGGCAATGCCGTCGAGCCCAAGTTCATGGGGCGGGAGGTGGGGCTGTCACCGCTGGTGGTCTTTCTCTCGTTGGTCTGCTGGGGGTGGATCTTAGGCCCCGTGGGGATGCTGCTGTCGGTGCCGCTGACGATGGTGGTCAAGCTGGCGCTGGAGAGCAACCCGCAGTGGCAGTGGCTGGCCACCCTGCTGGGATCGTCCCACCCGTCAGCGTAGCGCGTGAAGTAGCAACAGGGCGCCGTTGGCGCCGCTATGGAGCAGTATCGGCAGCCACAGGTTGCCGCTGCGGGCATAGATCGCCGCGAACAGCAGCCCGCCGAGCAGCTGGGGCGACAACAGCGCACCGTGCGCCAGCGCAAAACAGGCGGCGCTGATCGCGATAGCCGGCCAAGCACCAACCTCCTCCGCCAGCATGCGGTAGAGCAGGCCGCGGAACAGCAGCTCCTCGACCAGCGGCGCCAGCAGCAGCATCAGGGCGGCACCGCCGATGCCCTCGGCGATCGGAGGCAGGCGCAGCCACGGCGCGAGCCATCCTAACCACCCAAGCAGCGCCGCGATCAGCACACAGGCCAGCGCAACCACGGCAAGCAGCCGCCACTCGGCGCGGGTTGGAAGGCGCAGCCCCAGCGCCGTCTGCTGGGCGTAGCGTTGGATCAACCCGCCCAACCACAACAGCTCGGCGCCGCGCAGCGCCAGCATGGCGCTTGGTGAGACCAACCCCAGCCGCCAGCCGACCGCCTCCATCGCCATGACGCCGCCCCAAGCCAGCCAGATAAAGCGCGATGCCAGCGGCAGCGGATCGTCGTGGCAACTACGCAGCCGCATGTCGCAACAGTTCAGATCGCCCATGGCCTGTTCGGTAGCAAGGCGAACACGCTTTGGTGTGCTATTCGCACATGCGCATGTTCAACGCGGTGGCCGTTCGCGGTTGGAAACCGCTCCTACAGCCTGTAGGAGGGGAATCCTTTCCCCGAAGCCGTCCAAGGCCGCGATAACAACTTCCTGCGAGGCTGTCATGGGACGCGCTGGTTACACATCGTGCATGTCGATCAGTTGAAACAGCTCCATGCGCGAAGAGGGGTTGCGCAGAAAGGCGCCGGTCAGCTTGGAGGTGGTGGTGATGGCGTTGGGTTTATGCACCCCGCGTTGGCACATACAGAAGTGGCGGCACTGGATGATCACCGCCACGCCGGACGGGTGCAGCACCTCCTCGATCGCCTGTGCGATCTGCATGGTCAACTTCTCCTGAATCTGCAACCGGCGAGCGTAGCCCTCCACCAGCCGTGCCAACTTGGAGAGGCCGACCACGCGCCCGTCCGGGATATAGGCAACATGCGCCTTGCCGACAAAGGGCGCCAGATGATGCTCGCAGTGGCTGTGCAGATCGATATCCGACACCAGCACCATCTCGTCGTAGCCCTCGACCTCCTCGAAGGTTTTGCGCAGGTGTTCGGCCGGATCCTCGCGGTAGCCGGCGAAGTATTCACCAAAGGCGGCGAGCACCCGCTTGGGGGTCTCCTGCAGCCCCTCCCGCTC
>WFMN01000211.1 GCA_015489095.1 Mariprofundaceae bacterium
GAGCTGGTGGAACGGGCGTTGCGCGGCGAGGTCGCCCCCTGTTGACAACAGGCGAGCGATCAGGTAGAGCTGCGGCTATGGAACCGGTCATTCAGCGTCCGATGTCGCCCAACCTGCGGGTCTATGGGTGGTCGTGGCCGATGGCGGCCAGTATTGTGCACCGTATCAGCGGGCTGGTGCTGGTGGTGTTTGTTCCGCTCTATCTGTGGCTGCTATCGACCATGGTCGGCTCGGAGGGCGGGTTTCGTCTTGGGCTGGCGCTGTTGCACTCCTTTCCCGGCGGCGTGCTGCTGTGGATGACGGGGACGGCGCTGCTCTACCATCTTATCAACGGCATCCGCTTTTTGCTGCTCGATGCCGGCATCGGCGAGGAGCGGGAGCAGATGGTGCGGGTGGCGCGCTGGCCGTTTCTGGTGACGGCGGGCGGTTCGCTGCTGCTGGCCGCGGGATTGATCGCGTGACCCGTTATCGCTTGGGCACCGCCCACAACGGCCTGCGGGAGTGGTATCTACAGCGGGTGTCGGCGGTGGTGCTGGCGCTGTTGCTGCCGCTCGCCTTTCTGCTGCTGCTCTGCGTGTACGGCGGCGGGATGGATCGCGCCGAATTGTGGGCGTTTCTGCACCATTCCGGGGTGCAGGTGGTGCACGCGCTGCTGGCGCTGGCCTTGGCGGTGCACATCTTTACCGGCCTGAAAACGATTGTCGAGGATTATCTGCACAAGCCCTGCCTGCGCACGCTGGTGTCGGGGGCGCTGGCGATCGGGGTGGGCTGTGTCACGCTGTGGTGGCTGGCGATGATCTGGAACTGGAGCATGTGACCGATGGCCTATCTCTCCACCGATCGGGTTGAGCACCATTTCCACGATGTGGTGATTATCGGCGCCGGCGGTGCCGGGATGCGCTGCGCGTTGCAGTTGGCCGATGCCGGCCACCGGGTGGCGGTGATCAGCAAGGTGCTGCCGACCCGCTCCCACACCGTGGCCGCGCAGGGGGGGATCAACGCCGCGCTGGGCAATGTGGTCTCCGACCACTGGCTGTGGCACATGTACGACACCGTCAAAGGCTCCGATTACCTCGGCGATCAGGATGCGATCGAGTACATGTGCCGTGCGGCGCCGTTGGTGGTGCGGGAGTTGGAGCATTTCGGCCTCCCCTTCACCCGGCTGGAGGATGGCCGCATCTATCAGCGCGCCTTCGGCGGCCAGATGCGGGAGTTCGGCGAGGGGGGGCTGGCCAAGCGCTCGTGCGCGGCGGCCGATCGCACCGGCCACGCCATTCTGCACACCCTCTACCAGCAGAATCTGCGCGCCAAGACCCAGTTCTACGAGGAGTTTTACGCCCTCAACCTCATTACCGACGACGATGGCTGCCACGGGGTGATGGCGTGGGACATCGCCAAGGGCGAGTATCACCTGTTTCAGAGCAAGGCGCTGGTGCTGGCCACCGGTGGTTGCGGCCGCATTTTCCAGACCACGACCAACGCCCATATCAACACCGGTGACGGCGGAGCATTGGCGCTTGCCGCCGGCTATCAGGTTGAGGATATGGAGTTTTTCCAGTTTCACCCTACCGGCATCGCCGATGTCGGCCCGTTGATCACCGAAGGGGTGCGCGGCGAGGGCGGCTACCTGCTCAATTCGGAAGGGGAGCGCTTTATGGAGCGCTACGCTCCCACCGCCAAGGATCTGGCCAGCCGCGATGTGGTGTCGCGCGCCATTGCGCTGGAGGTGCGTGCCGGTCGCGGCTGTGGTCCCAACAAGGATCATGTGCTGCTCAAGCTCGACCATCTCGGTGAGGAGCTGATCCTCTCCAAACTGCCCAATATCCATCAGTTGGCGCTGCGCTTTGCCGCGGTGGACTGCACCAAGGAGCCGATTCCGGTGCAGCCGACCGCCCACTACACCATGGGCGGCGTGCCCGCCAACCGCTTCGGCGAGGTGGTGATCAGCCGCGACGGCGAGGAGGAGCAGGTGGTGCCGGGGCTGTATGCCATCGGCGAGGGGGCGTGCGTGTCGGTGCATGGCGCCAACCGGTTGGGGTGCAACTCCCTGCTGGAGATCGTGGTCTTCGGGCGCGCCTGTGGCAATCGGGTGATGAAATGGCTGAAAACCCACCGCTACCACGCCAGCCTGAAGCCCGACTGCTGGCAGCCGGGCGAGGCGCGGGTGGAGCGCTGGCTGGGTCGTTCCGGTGGCGATGTGGGCGCGGTGGCGGCACTGCGCGCCGAGATGCAGAAGACGATGCAGACCCATTTCAGCGTCTATCGCTCGACCGAGGTGATGCAGGAGGGGATGGATACCCTCGATCGCCTCTACGCGCAGTTGCGGGAAGTGACGATCCCCGATCACAACCGCATCTTCAATAGCGCCTTGATCGAGGCGATGGAGCTGGAAAACCTGATGGCGATGGCGCGGGCGACCGCCGCCAGCGCATTGGCGCGCACCGAGTCGCGCGGGGCGCATGCCCATGAGGATTACCCCGAGCGCGACGATGTGCAGTGGCTCAAACACAGCCTCGCCAGCATCGACGATGCGGGCAATGTGACGCTCGACTACAAGCCGGTGCGGATGCAGCCGATGACGGTGGACTCCTTTCCGCCGAAGAAACGGGTCTATTAGCCGATGGCCGAGAACATCACCCTCGATATCTTCCGCTTCGATCCCGAAGGGGATGGCGAGCAGCTTCATCCCCGGCTTGGTGACCGGCACCGAATAGCGCTGCAGCCGCTGCTCGCCATCCCCTTCGGGATCGAAGCGGAAGATATCGAGGGTGATGCTCTCGGCCATCGGCTA
>WFMN01000212.1 GCA_015489095.1 Mariprofundaceae bacterium
TTCAACAAAGATTTGTGCTCCGGTCAGTTTCATGGTGTTGCGTTACCACCCTTTTAGAGTACCAACCTGCCGCAGGCAGGGTGGGCGAGAGGTCGCCCATGCTCGGAAGGCGCGGCAAGTCGTCAAGTAACGCCCGTAATCGGTGCGGGTGCGACCGATCACCGCGTTTGTTCGTCGGGTTCCTATGAAGTGGGTGGCCAGTTCAGTGTTGGTTTGCGGGCGGCGAGGGTCTCGTCGAGGCGGCGGGTGGGGGCGTGGTGGGGCGCGGTCTGCATCGCGTCGCCATCGCCCTGTTCCGCCTGCTCGGCGATGGCGAGCATGGCATCGCAGAAGGCATCCAGCGTGGTCTTGGATTCGGTTTCGGTCGGCTCGATCAACATGGCGCCGTGGACGATCAGCGGGAAGTAGATGGTCATGGGGTGGAAGCCGCGGTCGATCAGCGCCTTGGCGATATCCAGCGTTTTGATGCCGTGGCGGTTTTGGATTGCATCGGTCAGCAGGCACTCATGCTTGCAGATGCCGGGGAAGGGGAGGTGGTACGTTTCCTGCAGGCGGACGCGGATGTAGTTGGCGCCGAGCACGGCGTCGTGGGCGATCTTGTGCAGGTGGTCGCGGCCGAAGGCGGCGATGTAGGCGGCCGCGCGCAGCAGCACGCCGGAGTGGCCGATGGATCCGAGCACCGGGCCGATGCTCTGTTCGCTATGGTAGAGCTGGTAGCGCGCGCCCTCCTTGCGGATATGGGGGGCGGGCAGAAAGGGCGCCAGCGCCGCACCAACCGCGACCGGGCCGGCACCGGGGCCGCCGCCGCCATGCGGGGTGGCGAAGGTTTTGTGGACATTGATGTGCAGGCAGTCGATGCCCATGTCGCCGGGGCGGGCGACGCCGACCATGGCGTTGAGGTTGGCGCCGTCGCCATAGACCAGCGCGCCTGCTTCATGCACTAGCGCGGTGATCTCGGCGATGTCGGATTCGAACATGCCGGTGGTGTTGGGGTTGGTCAGCATCAGCGCCGCCACCTCATCATTGAGGTTGGCGCGCAGGGTGTTAAGGTCGATACGGCCGTTGGCGGCGGAGGGGATCTCCACCGGGGTGAAGCCGCACAGCGCGGCGCTGGCGGGGTTGGTGCCGTGGGCGGAGTCAGGGATCAGCACCTTGGTGCGGCGGTGATCGCCCAAGGCGGCGTGGTAGGCGTGAATCATCATCATGCCGGTCAGCTCACCGTGGGCGCCGGCGGCCGGTTGCAGGGTGACATGCGGCAGCCCGCTGATGGCACCCAGCCACTGCTGCAGCTCAAACAGCAGCGCCAGCATCCCCTGCACCGTCTCCTCCGGCTGGTCGGGGTGGATGTCGGCAAAGCCCGGCAGCCGCGCCAACTGCTCGTTGACGCGCGGGTTGTACTTCATGGTGCAGGAGCCGAGCGGGTAAAAGCCGCTCTCGATATGGTGGTTCCACTGCGACAGGCGCACGAAGTGACGCACGGTTTCCGGCTCGGAAAGCTGCGGCAGGTTGGCCGGATTTTGGCGCAGAAACGGGGTTAAGTGGTCGGGGACGGTGTCGCCACCGACTCCGGGAAGCTGGATCGGCTCCTGCGGGTGGGTGTCGTATTCAAACAGCAGCGGTTCGTCGTGAAGCAGGGCGGAGTGCATGGCGGGCTCCTTTAGCAGCAACTGCTGCCGCCGCAGCAGGAGGAGGCGTTGGATGGCTGCGCGTTGGGAGCGATGGCGATGAAGTCGTGATCATAGGGGGGGCGGGTCAGCTTATTGTAGAGCCATCTGCCCACCTTGGTGCGCTGGCCACGGATGAAGTGGAAGCCGCGATCGGTGGTCAGTTCGGCGAAGGGGCCGCGGTAGATGACTTCCAAGGTCGCATCGTCGTCGGCAGCGGCGGAGATCGGCTTGTGGGCGGTCACGGTGACCGAGCGGAAGGCGATACCATCGACCACTCGCCACGGCTGATCATCCCACTTGTCGATGCGGATGCCGGTCAATCCGGCGGCGGCGAAGGCGCGGACGAAGGCTGACTCCTCCATCGCGCCGGAGATGCAGCCGCTCCACAGTTCGGGGTCGTCCATCATTGCCTGCGGCACCTCGCGGTCGGAGACGATATCGGAGATGGCGACCCGCCCGCCGGGGCGCAGCACGCGGAACATGTCGGCAAACATCGCCGGCTTCTCCGACGAATCGACCAGATTGAGCACGCAGTTGGAGATGATCAGGTCGATGCTGTGATCGGCAATCAACGGCCGCTCATGTTTCTGCTGCCGCTGGAAGCGGGTGAGGGCGACGAAATCCTGATGGTTGCGGACCGGGTGCGCCCTGAGCCACTCTTCCGTGGCGGCGAGATCGAGGGCGAGATCCTGGATGGTTCCCTTGAGAAACCTCACCCGGTCGCCGCCCAGCTTTTGCGCCATCTCCGCTTGGTAGCTGCGTGCCAGCGCCAGCATGTCGTCGTTCATATCGACACCGATCACCATGCCGCTATCGCCGACCAGTTGCGCCGCCATGTAGCAGATCTTGCCGCCGCCGGAGCCGAGGTCGAGCACGGTGTCGCCCGGCTGCACATAGCGCGAGGGGTCGCCGCAACCGTAATCGCGGTCGATAATCTCCTGCGGCAGCAGTTTGAGCAGCGAGGCGTCGTAATCGACCGGGCAGCAGAGGGCCTCCTCACGCTGCTTGGCACCTTCGGAATAGCGTTGCAAAACACTCTGTTGCATGGTCATGGTACTCTGTTCTCCTTGAGTGGTATGCGGCTTTGGTCGTGCGTGCGGGCGGAACCTTGCATCAGCAGCCGCATGAGCAGCGCGGTGATGGTGGCCTCGCGATAGTTGAAGGGGTGGGCGCCGCCGCAGGGCTGCGCAATCCACGCCGTGCGGCAGCCGATGGCGGCTGCGGCGCGAAGATTATCGGCGATGTCATCGATCACCAGTGTCGCCGCGGCATCGACCTGCTCCTGTTGGAGCACCATCGCCAGCGTGTTGCTGCACGGCTTGGGCTGGTAGTGGTTGAAGCGGATGTCGTAGATGGCGGCAAAGCAGTCGAGGATGCCGAGGCGCAGCAGCACCCGTTCGGCATGTTCGCGGGTGCCGTTGGTGTGAATGACGGCGCGGGTGGGGAGGCGCATCAACAGCGCGCGCAACTCGGGCGCGGCATTGATGCTCTGGTCGATTTCCAGATTGTGGGCGGCGTGGAGGAACGGCTCCGGGGCGATATCGTGGTGACGCATCAGGCCGGTGAGGGTGGTGCCGTACTGCTTCCAGTAGCGCAGCCGCAGGGTGTCGGCCTCCTGCCAGCTTACGCCCAGCCGGTCGTGGATGAAGCGGTTGATGTTGTCATCCATCTGCGCGAACAGCCCGTTGTCGGCGTGGTAGAGGGTGTTGTCGAGATCGATGATCATGAGCCGTAGTGAAAAGGTGTTTTCTGTGTACAATGCTGTAACTTTCGGCTCCTGATGGTAGTTAATCTCTCTTTTCGCCGGTGCGGGGCGCATGCTACGGGGTGGTGGCGAAAGCGAAACGGCATCGCGCTGTTCGTGATATCGGCGCTGCTGCTGGCGGCGGGTTGCACCAAGCACGAGGTGGCGGTGCCACAGCCCAAGGGGGGTGCGGCGCATCCCGAGGAGGTGGCGCGCCCAGTTGCCCCCCGGGTGATGGAGATCCAGCGCGACAGCGCGATCGACTCGGTGATGCGGGAGGCGCGCCAAGGGGATATTGATCACCAGAGCGCCCAGCAGCAGTTGCAGCAGTTGGCGGCGACCGCGCCGCCCATTCTGGCGGATGAGGCGCGTTTTCGGGCGGTGGAGTTGCAGTTGGAGTGGGATGACCCCTATGCCGATGCCGCCGCGGATAGGCTGCTGCAA
>WFMN01000213.1 GCA_015489095.1 Mariprofundaceae bacterium
GATGTCGCCGAGGATACCATCACCATGCCGGAGATTCGATAATCCCCAGTGAAACGCCGTTACCTTGACCACAACGCCAACAGTCCCATGCTGCCCGAGGCGATCGCCACCTACGCCGCGGTCGCCAAGGAAGCGGGCGGCAACCCTTCCAGCATCCACTGGGCGGGACGGGCGGCACGACGCGCGTTGGACGACGCCCGTGACAAGGTGGCCGACTATTTCGGGGTGGAGGCGGGCGCCGTTGTCTTCACCTCCGGCGGTACCGAGTCCAACAACATCGCCCTGCAGGGATGGTTGAATCAGCAGCCGCCGGGCGGGATCGTCAGCACTAGGATCGAACACCCCTCGGTATTGCGGCCGCTGGAGCGGTGGCAGCAGATCGGCGATTCGCCGTGGCGGGTCACCCTGATCAAGCCGAATCGCGGCGGAGCGGTGGCGGCGGACGCCGTCGTGGCGGCCATCGGGGAGGAGACCCGCATGGTCAGCATCATGGCGGCCAACAACGAGAGCGGGGTGATTCAACCCGCGGCGCAGGTGGCCGCTGCCTGCCGGGAGCGGGGGGTTGCCGTTCACATCGACGCGGTTCAGGCGCTGGGCAAGCTCGATGTGCGGCCGCTGGTGCAACATGCGGATTTTGTTTCGTTTTCCGCCCATAAGATCGGCGGGCCTGCCGGTGTCGGCGGCTTGATCATCCGCCGGGGGAGGCAGCTGCAAGAGCTGGCGCCGGGCGGCGGACAGGAGCGCAAACGGCGGTCGGGAACCGAAAATGTCGCCGCAATCAGCGCCTTCGCCGCCGCGTTGGGAAAGATTGACTTCGCCGCGATCTCCCCGCTGCGCGACTATTTTGAACAGCAGTTGCAACAGCGAATCCCGCAAGCCTCCATCATCGGTGGCGAATGCGACCGGGTTGGCAACACATCGCTCTTCTCCATCCCCGGGTTGGAGGGTGAAACGGTGCTGATGCAACTGGATCTGGCGGGTTTTGCGGTCGCTTCCGGCTCCGCCTGCTCTTCGGGGCAGCGCCGCCCCTCGCATGTACTGATGGCGATGGGGATGAGCCCGACCGAGGCGCGAAGCTCCATTCGTGTCAGCTTTGGTCCAGAGCACGACCCCTCGGACGCCGATGCGCTGGTGGCAGAGCTGTGCCGCGTGCAATCCCGGCTGCGCGCCATGCGCGGTGGCTGACCATGTTTGACCTTCACTCCCTCTACCAACAGGTGATCGTGGATCACAACAAAAGCCCGCGCAATTACGGCACCCTCTCCCCCTGCAGCCACGACGCCGAGGGCTACAACCCGTTGTGTGGCGACCAGCTCCACCTCTACCTAGAGATCGACGACGATGATGTCATCAAGCAGGCGCGTTTCGAGGGAGAAGGGTGCGCGATCTCCACCGCCTCCGCCTCGTTGATGACCCAAGCGATCATCGGGCTCACCACCGAGCAGTTCGCAGCGCTGTTCGACGCCTTTCACCACATGGCCACCAGCGACACCCAGGAGGCTCCCGATCAGGAGAGGCTGGGCAAACTCGCCGTGCTGGCCGGGGTGCGGGAGTTCCCCAGCCGAATCAAGTGCGCCACCCTCTGCTGGCATACGGCCAAGGCGGCGATCGACGGCCAACCCAGCGCGAAAACGGAGTAAACCAGCGGCATGCAGCAAGCAAGCAGTGAATGGACAGTCACCACCGACAATGTCGATGCGGTGCTGATTCCCCTCGGTACCCCGGTCGTGATTCCGCAGGGAGCCAAGGTGCGGATCACGCAGCGCCTTGGGAGTTCCTACACCGTTGAGGTCAATGGCAATCTTGCCCGTGTAGAGGAAAAAGAGGCTCCGGGCTTGGGCATTGGTGATGGCAACGACGGGCGCTCCGCATCGCAAGAGGTGGTGGAAAACAGCGCGTGCGTTGTCAACGAGGCGCTGGTTCGGGAAACGCTGAAATCGTGTTACGACCCTGAAATCCCGGTCAACATTGTCGATCTTGGTCTAGTGTACGATATCTTCGTGGTCGACAATGACGATGGCAACAAGGTGGTTGAGGTCACCATGACCCTCACCGCCCCCGGCTGTGGCATGGGGCCGTTTATCGTCGAGGATGTGCGCAACCGGGTGTTGGCGCTTCCCGGAGTAGATGATATCCATGTCGAACTGGTGTTCGACCCGCCTTGGGATCGCAGCATGATGAGTGATACCGCCAAACTGCAGTTGGGGATGTTTTAGCCATTTCCGCCGGACATGAGGGGGAGCTGTGGGTCGGGGTGATGACCGGCACCTCGGCCGACGCCATCGACGCGGCGCTGGTCGCCTTCGACGCCAACTCCCCTCCAAGGCTGCGCCACTTCCATCAGCACCCGCTACCTTTCGAACTGCACACCGCGATTCTTGAACTGGCCGCCCCCGGCATCAACGAGATCGAACGGATGGGCACGCTCGATCGCTTGCTAGGGCGCGAGATCGCGCGCGCGGTGAACGGGCTGCTTGCGGCAAGCGGCACCCAACCCCAAGCGGTTCGCGCTATCGGCAGCCACGGCCAGACCATCCGCCACTGCCCGCACCACCGTCCGCTTCCCTTCACCATGCAGATCGGCTGCCCGGCGACCATCGCCGAACAGACCGGCATCACCACCGTCTCCCACTTCCGGCAGCGCGACATCGCCGCCGGTGGCGAAGGGGCGCCGCTGGTGCCCTACGCCCATCGCGCGCTGTTTCATCGGGAGCGGCAATGCACCGCGATCGTCAACATCGGCGGCATCGCCAACATCACCCTGCTGGAGCGCGATGGACGGGTGAGTGGCTTCGATACCGGCCCCGGCAACATGGTGATGGATCAGCTCATGCTTACCTTGAGCGACGGGCGGTTCAGCTACGATGAGGATGGCGCGTTGGCCTCCAAGGGGAGGGTCTCCGCCCCCCTGTTACAGCGGCTGCTGTCGGATCCCTTCTTCCGCCGCCCGCCGCCCAAATCCACCGGGCGCGAGCAGTTTGGCGAGGCGTTTTGCCATCCGCTGTTGGCCGCTCCCGATCTCAGCGACGGCGACCGGCTGGCCACCGCTTGCGAATTGACCGCGCAATCGATCGTTGATGCCGCGCAGTGGCTGCCCGAACAGCCTAGTCGCTGGCTCTTCTGCGGGGGCGGAACCAACAATCGCCACCTGATGGAGCGGCTGCAGACCCTGCTCGCCCCGCAACCGGTTGCCACCACCGACAGTGTCGGTGTTCCATCGCAGGCGGTGGAGGCGATCTGCTTCGCCATCCTCGCCCGGCAAACAGTGGCCGGTGAACCCAACTGCCTGCCGGAGGTGACCGGCGCCAACCACGCCGTTATCGGCGGCATGATCACCCCGGCGTAGGCGGCGCCCCGGATGGTTCGGGGTTCGATTGTACCGCGGAGACGCGGAGAAAATGGAGGGGGAATCAGCCTTCCAGGCGGACACCGACAACGGTGATGCCGTAGCGCGCCGCCAAGGCGGCCAGCTTCTCCCGTTCGAGCATCAAGGTGAGCCCCGCCTCGACCGCTAGGCAGTCACATCCACTGCGCCGCATGGTGGTGAGTGTGTCGCGGCCAACCGCCGGTACATCAAAGCGCAAATCCTGATTCGGCTTGGCCACTTTCGCCACGGTGGCCAGCCCGCTCCCCAGCGCGCCGCCCCGCTTGATCGCCTCGTCGGTGCCCTCGATCGCCTCAACCGCCAACACCGCCTGCTGCTGCACCACCACCGTCTGCCCGATATCCAACGCCGAGATCGCCTTGGCGTGGCGGCAGCCGAAGGCGATGTCGCGCCGCTGCCGTTCGTTGGGCGCAGGCCCCA
Source organism: Mariprofundaceae bacterium (assembly GCA_015489095.1). Classification (GTDB taxonomy): domain Bacteria; phylum Pseudomonadota; class Zetaproteobacteria; order Mariprofundales; family J009; genus S009-29. The sequence continues at coordinate 3,806 of WFMN01000213.1, forward strand.
TCAAATGCCCCTCGGGGGCTAGCAGATCGTCGGCATACTTCACCTGCGAGATGATCTCGATCCCATGCTCGGCCAACATCGCCGCGATCCCGTTCAGCACGGTGTCGTCACGCAGATCCGGCAGCGCCCGAAAGGCGCGCAAGGTGGGGAGATCCGGTAGAAAGTTGCGAAAAAGGTGGAGCTTCTTCACCTTGCCGGCCATGATCACTTCGCGCACACCCGCCGCCTTGAAGCGATCGATCATCGCCTGAATGCGCCCGACCTGCAGCCAAGTCACCGCTCGGCGGCTGTACTCCGCAATCTCGTCAGCGGCCTCGTTGCGTACCGCGATAATCTCCAGATCGAAGCGGTCGCGCAGGCGCGCGGCCAGCTCCAGCGGAAAGACGCCGTAGCCGGCAACCAACCCCAGTGGCGGTCGCGCGGGTTGCTGGCCGCTACGCATCTCCGCGCGGGTGGGTCACCCCCCGTTTGGCCGAGGCGATAAAGTCGATCAGGTGGCGCGCATCCGCATCCTCGCCCGCCAACGCCTGCGCGGCGGAACAGCGCTCCTGCTGCGGCAGGTCACGCTGAAACAGCAGGCGATACACCTGTTTCAGCAGCGCGATGCGCTCGTTGTCAAAGCCCGCCCGGCGCAGCCCGACCAAGTTCAGCCCGGCCAGCCCGGGGCGGTAGCCCCCCGCGATCATGGTGAACGGGGGCACATCCTTCACGATGCCGCTCATCCCGCCGATCATCGCCAGCCGCCCGATGCGTAAAAACTGGTGGATGGCGGAAAGGCCACCGATAATGGCATGATCATCAATGGTCACATGCCCCGCCAATGTCGCGCCGTTGGCCAGCACGATGTGGCTTCCCAGCAGGCAATCGTGCGCCACATGCGAGTAGGCCATCAGCAGGTTGTGATCGCCGATGCGGGTCACCATTCCGCCGCCCTCGGTGCCGGCGTGGATGGTTGCATGCTCGCGGATGGTGTTGCCGTCGCCGATGATGACCTCCGACGGCTCGCCGTGATACTTGAGATCCTGCGGCACCAGCCCCGCCGATGCGAAGGGGAAAAAGCGGTTGTTGGCGCCGATGGTGGTGCGGCCGGAGAGCACCACATGGGAGTGCAGCTCGCACCCTTCGCCAAGGCGAACCGGGCCGTCGATGATGCAATAGGGGCCGATGCGCACCCCCGCTGCCAACTGCGCTTCCGGGGAGATGATCGCAGTGGGGTGGATGGTCACGGTGTTAGCTCGACTGTCGTGGAACCAGTGTTGCCATCAGCGTGGCGGAACAGACAAGCTTGTCATCCACATAGGCCTCGCCCTTGAATTTCCACATATGGCCGCGCCGCTGCTGTTTGCTCATCACGAAAACCACCTGATCACCGGGGCGCACCGGCTGGCGGAAGCGGGCGTTGTCGATGCCGGTGAAATAGACGAGGTAATCCTCGCTCTTCTCCACCGACATGAAGGCCAAGATGCCGCCGGTTTGCGCCATCGCCTCAATCAGCAACACCCCCGGCATCACCGGAGATGTGGGGAAATGGCCGGTAAATTGGGGTTCGTTCACGGTCACATTCTTCAACGCCCGAATCGACTCCCCCTCTTCATACTCCAACACGCGATCAACCAGCAGAAAGGGGTAGCGGTGCGGCAGGTATTGCATGATTTTTTCAATATCAACGGTCATACTCGTCTCTCCAAGGATTATCTGTCGCGTTTGGGGTCGCGGTCGCGCAACAGTTTGCGCAGTTTTGCGTTCAGCTTGAGCCAAGCGCGGTGCGGCATGGCGGGCAGGCCGGCGAAGGTCTCGCCGGCGGCGATATCGCTGATAACGCCGCTTTTCGCCGCCAAGCGGACGCCGTCACCGATCTTGAGATGGCCGGCAATCCCCACCTGCCCCCCAATCTGGCAGCCGCGACCGATCGTGGTCGAGCCGGAGATCCCTACCTGACTGACCACAATCGACCGGGAACCGATGGAGACATTGTGACCGATCTGTACCAGATTGTCGATCTTGGTGCCGGCGGCAATGGTGGTATCACCCAAGGCGCCGCGGTCGATACAGCTATTGGCGCCCACCTCGACATCATCCTCCAGCACGACCGCGCCCACCTGGGGGATTTTCAGGTGCGCGGCGCCATTCCACGCATAGCCGAAGCCGTCGGAGCCGATAATCGCCCCCGCCTGCAGAATCACCCGATCGGCCAACCGGCACCCTTTTGCCACCACCGCATTGGCGTGTAGATGGCAATCGCGGCCGATCCGAACATCCGCTTCCACCACCACCCCGGCATCCAGCCGGCTACCGCTGCCGATCACCACGCCGGCGCCGATCACGCAACGGGCAGCGATATCGACATCATCCGCCACCCGCGCGGAGGCGTCGATCACCGCGCTGGGATGGCGCAGGCCGCTGGCGGCAATATCGGGGAAGAAATAGCGCTGCAGGCGGGCAAAAGCGAGATAGGGATCGGCTACCCGCAGCAATGGCGCGGCGCAATCGGCCACAACCTCATTGTCGGCTACCAGAATGAGCCCGGCACTACTGCTTGCGACCGCATGGCGGTATTTCCGGTTGGCGAGGAAGGCCACCTCGCTCGACCCGGCGGCGGCCAGTGTGTTGCAGCCGGTGAACGCGGGGCAGCGCGATGGATCGCCCACCAGCTCGCCACCAAGCATGCGTTGCAGTTGTTCGATCGTGAGCGGTGGAACGGCCATGCGCAATGCCACCTCAACCGGGGCGAACGCGGACTATTTCTGCTTGTCTTCGTCGAGCTTTTTGGTGATGGCGGCGGTCAGATCGTGCGACGGATCGAAATAGATGCTGGAGGATTTCGGCAGCACCATGTCGTAGTGCTGCTCCTTGCCGTAGCTGCGCACCACCTCGTAAAAGCGCTTGAGAATCTTCTGATCCAGTTGGTTCTTGCGGTTGATCAGCTCCTCTTGGGCATCCTGCTGCTGACGGTTGAAGTTTTTGCGCATATCCTTGATATCACGCTGCTTCTCGGCCAAGCGATCCTGCGACATCGCCATCGACTGCCCCAACAGATCCTTTTGCGCCTGTTCGATGCGATTGCGCAGCTCATCCAGCGCCTTCTCTTTCTTCTTTTTCAACGAACTGAGCGCCTTGATCCCCTGTTGGTAGCGCTGTGTGTTCTCTACCGCGCTCTTCACATCCACATAGCCGATTTTGAGATCGGCGGCGGAGGCCGCCAGCGGCAGCGATAGGCCCAGAACCACGCCCAAGGCAATCATTGATCGTTTCATTCGTTACTCCTTTGCAGTAAAAACCATCTCATCAAACTAGAAGCTGGAACCGAGCGCGAACTCGAACCCACGGGTAAGGTCTCCCGGCTGTTTACGAATGGCGTTGCCCCAGATCAGTGCCACCGGACCGACCGGCGACAGCCACTCCACCCCGAATCCTGCGGATACGCGCACTTTCCGCATCGAAAACCGTTCACGAATACTGATGGCGCGCCCGTTAAATGTCGAGTTGATGCTCCCCCATACCGTGCCGGCATCGGTAAACAGCACCCCCCTGAATCCCTCGGTGCGAATGCCGGGCAACGGGAAAAAGAGATCGATGGCGGCGCGCGCCATGCCGTTTCCGCCCACGGGGTCGGTCTTGTCCCGAAGGGAGACCCCGAAGGAGTCAAAGCCGCGCAAGCTGCCGACACCGCCCAGCGAATAGCGCCGCTCCAACGGCACCTGCCGCCCGCCATAGCCTTGGATGTAACGCCCCTCAATCTGCGGGCTTAACACCAGCTTCTTCCCGAGGGGGAAAAAGAGGCGATCCCTAGCCGAAAACTCAACAAAGCGTCGCACTCCACCTAGACCGGCAACGCCCAGCCCCAGCGATGCGTACTGACCGGAGTGGGGGGCGATGGTCATATCGCGGGTGTCGTAATAGACCGACTGGGTCAATTCGCCCAAGGTGTGGCGCCCCGCCTGCGCCTGCAGGATGATGGAGGCCGTGGTCGGGATATTGCTCAGGTTGGTTTTCGAGAACTGATAGCCGACCGAATAGCCGGTATGCTCGGTGAGCGGGATGCCGAAGTTCACCCCGGCGCCGATGTCGTTCTGGCGGTAGAGGGTGACGGCGTCGAGCTTGGTCTGGGTTTTGAAGGTGTTGAAGGTGGCGCTCACCTCCCGATCGAGAAAATAGGGGTCGGTGATGCTGACATTGTAGTTCTGGGTACGGGTGCCGATGGTGCCGTCCAGCTTGGTGTCGATCCCCTTGCCCAGAAAGTTCTTCTGCTGCAACGAGGTGCTGATAAACGCCTTCTCCAACTGCGAAAAACCGACGCCGAAGGTGAACTTTCCGGTCTTGTCCTCCGTCACCTTCACCTTCATCTTCACCTTGTCGGGCGCACTGCCGCGCGGCATCGTTACCTGCACATCCTTGAACAGGCTCAACCGCTTCAGCCGCTCCTTGCTGCGCTTGACGCGCCCAGCCGCGTAGCGTGCCCCCTCGCTCTGCCGCATTTCACGGCGCACCACCTTGTCATCGGTGGCATCGTTGCCGGCGATCTCGATCCGCTCCACATAGACCTTTCTTCCCTTTTCGATATCGAGGGTGATGGCCACCCGCCGCTTCGGGGTATCGCGTTTGAATAGCGGTGTCACATTGGCGAAGGCGTACCCCTCATCACCCACCTTTTCGGTGATGGCGTCGATGGTTTTTCGCAGTTTTTCCAGTGAGTAGATCTCGCCCGCATGCAGTGCGACCGCATCCATCAGCGCGCGTTTCGACGGCACCAAATCGCCCTGCAGATTGATCGACGACACCGTGTACTGCACCCCTTCATGAAGATTGAAGGTGAGGTAAAACGAGCGTTTATCCTCCGACAGCGACAAGATCTTCGACTCCACCTTGGCATCCAGATAGCCATGGTTGAGGTAATACTGCTGCAACAGCTGCTCGTCGGCGCCGGCGCGCTTCTGGCTGAAGACATCGCGATCGGAGAACCAGCCCATGAAGGTCGACTCCCGCGAGGCCAGCTCTTTGGTCAGCGTCGCCCGATCAAAGGCGTTGTTGCCGCTGAATCGGATGCGGCGGATGCGGGTTACCGGCCCTTCGTCGATGTGCACGGTCAAATCGACGCTGCCATCGCTGTTCTTTTTCTGCTTGAACGAAACCTCGACCTGGTAGTGCCCCTTCTTCAGGTATTGGCGGCGCAGGTTGGCGCGCTCGCGCTTCAGCTGTTGCGGCCCAAACACATGCCCCGCCTTGAGCTTGGAGATCCGCTTCAGCACCTTGTCTTCCACATCGTCGTTGCCTTCGAAGATCAGCTTGCCGATCACCGGGTTTTCCACCACATGGTAGATCAATTTCACCTGGTCGCCGCTACGAACCCCCTCGACCGACAGGTCGCGATAGAGGCCGGTGGCAAATAGGGCGCGCACATCACGGCTTACCTGACGGCGGTCGAGCGGTTTGCCCGTTTGGCTATGGATCTTACCGCGAATCGCGGCGCTATCGACGAAGCGGTTGCCCTCGATGGCAATCGCGCTCACCACCGGTACTGATTCATCCGCCGCGGCAACGCCTACCTGCAGCAACGCAACCATGATCCATATCATCCACCGCTGTAACACGCCTACTTCAACCTCGTAACCATCGGGCAATATCGTTATAAAATGCGAAAAGCATCAGCGCGGCGATCAGCACCGCGCCCACTGTTTGGGTTTTTTCCATCACCGCCGGCGACAGTGGCTTGCCGCGCAGCTTCTCCAGCGCCAGATAGGCCAAGTGGCCGCCATCCAGCACCGGTACCGGCAGCAGGTTCAGCACCCCCAGATTGACCGAAATCAGCGCCAAGAAGGCCAAAAAGGGAACCAGCCCCAACTCGGCACTCTTGCCCGCCATCTTGGCGATGGCAATCGGGCCGCCGAGATTGTTGGGCGAAATCGCCGCCGACACCATCTTGGTCAACACCTGCCAGGTCAACACCGTGACCGACCAGGTCTGCCCAAGGCCATAGCCGATTCCCGCCATGACCCCCATGCGATACTGCTCGGTGGCCACCTTGGGGGCAACCGATAACTGCACACCGATACGCCACACTCCATCCTTGCCGGCGGTAGGTTGCACCTCCACGGTGCGCGTCGCTGCCTTCGCCCGCCGCAGCGTCAGAGTCACCGGCTTGCCCGCCGAATGGTGGATCGCATCGACCAGATCGCCAACGCTTCGTACCGGATGGCCGTTTGCCGCCACCACCCGGTCACCCGGCCGCACCCCGGCGGCCGCCGCCGGTTGCCCCGCCATGACGCCGGAGATGGTGACCTCCACCGCCAGTCCGATCCCCAACCGATCCGATGCCACATCGACCAACAGGGCGTCCTTGTCGCCTCCAGGGATCGTCAACGGCAGTTGCAGCCTGCTCCCTCCCCGTTCCACGGTGACCAAGGTGGCGGAGCCCACTCGATTTTTCAGCCCCATTTCAAGTTCATGCCAAGAGTGGATCTCCTCATCACCCAAGCGCACGATGCGGTCGTTGGCCATCACTCCCGCCTGCGCGGCAACACTCTTTGCCGCGACATAGCCCACCAGCGGCGGATAGACCTGCTGACCGATCCAGGCGATCAGCGTGTAGGCCACAATGGCGAACAGAAAGTTGAACAGCGGTCCCGCTACCGCCACCGCGGCACGCTTCCAGACCGGCTGTGCGTCGAACGCCCGCGCGCGGTCGGCGGCGGACAACTGCGCCTTGGCGGCGTCATCCCGTTCGGCGGGGTTCTCCCCCAGCATCTTGACGAAGCCGCCCAACGGGATGGCGGCGATCACATACTCCACCTCGCCGTCGCTACTGCGCCACGAAACAAGCGCGGGGCCGAAACCGATGGAGAACTTCTCCACCTTGATTCCCAGCCTGCGCGCGGTGATGAAGTGGCCATATTCGTGGACGGCGATCAGCAGCGCGATGGCGATGATGAAGAAAAACAGGGTATGCATCAGCGCGTCATCGCCGTGATGCGATCCTGAGCGCGGCGGCGGGATGCCGCGTCGCACCCGTTGATCGCCTCCAGCGTCGGCATCGCCACATCCTCGGTCTGTTCCAGCACCGACTCCACCACCGCCACGATATCGGTAAAGCGGATCCTGCCGTCGCGGAACGCCCGGTTCGCCTCTTCGTTGGCGCCGTTGAGCGCGATGGCCAGCGCATCGCCGCCGGCCAGCACCGAACGCACCAGCCGCATCGCCGGAAAGCGCGCCTCATCGACCGCCGAAAAGGAGAGTGTGCCGATGGCGGCCAAGTCCAGCGCCGCCACGCCGGCATCCAGCCGCGGCTCCTGCTGCAGGGCGTAGGCGATGGGGCAGCGCATATCCGGCACGCCGAGATGGGCCATCACCGAGCCGTCGAGGTAGTGTACCATGGCGTGGATGATGCTTTGCGGATGGATGATGGCCGCCAGCCGATCCGCGCCCACCCCGAAGAGCCATTTGGCCTCGATCAACTCCAGCGCCTTGTTCATCATGGTGGCGGAATCGATGCTGATCTTCGCCCCCATGTCCCAATTGGGGTGGGCAACCGCTTGTGCCGGAGTCACATCCGCCAGCGTGGCCGGATCGCGGTCGCGAAAGGGGCCTCCCGAGGCGGTCAGCACAATCTTGGTAACGGAGGCGGCATCGTGTCCCGCCAGCGCCTGCCACACCGCCGCATGCTCGGAATCGACGGGAATAATGC
>WFMN01000214.1 GCA_015489095.1 Mariprofundaceae bacterium
GCAAGCAGTGCGACCCCGAGGGGGCACGCGCCCTTGTTCGCTACATGAAGGATGCGCTGGCGGGGCTCGGCATCGGCCCGGAGAGGGTGCGGGTCAACCGTGCCGGTTGCCTCGGGGTTTGCACGCAAGGGGCGATCATGTGCATCTATCCAGAAGCAGTGTGGTACTGCCGGGTGGATCAAGCGGCGGTGGATCAAATTATCAGGGAACATCTGCTGGGAGACCGGATCGTCGAGGCGCTGCGGTTTCACCGCAACCGCTTTGCGCAACCTGACCCTCTGCAAGCGGAGGAGGGACGGCCGTGAGCGCGTGGGATCGGGAGGCGTACGACAAGGCGCGGGCGCATCAACAGCAGCTGACCAAGCCGCCGGGGGCGCTGGGGCGACTGGAGGAGCTCGCCTGCTGGCTGGCTGGGTGTCAGGGGCAGGCGATACCGGATCGGCTGCAGGCGGCGGTAACGCTCTTCGCCGGCGACCATGGGGTTGCCGAAGCGGGGGTGTCGGCCTTCCCTCAGGTGGTGACGGTGGAGATGGTGAAAAACTTTGCCGCCGGTGGCGCCGCGGTCAATGTGCTGGCGAAGGCGCACCATGCCCGCCTGCGGGTGGTGGATGTCGGGGTGGCGGGGGATCTCTCCGCACTCGGCGATGCCATCATCCATGCCAAGGTTGCCCACGGAACCGCCAACATCATCGACCACGCGGCGATGACCACGGAGCAGATGGCGCGTGCCCTCCAGGTGGGGCGCAGCCAGGCCGATGCCGCCATCGCCGGCGGCGCCAATCTGCTGATCGCCGGAGAGATGGGGATCGCCAACACCACCCCGGCGGCGGCGCTGATCTCGGCCCTGCTCGGCGTATCGCCGGAGGCGGTGGTGGGGCGCGGCACCGGCGTGGATGATCAGGGGCTGCGGCGCAAGATCGCCGCGGTCGCCAAGGCGCTGGCGCGGGCGGGCGAAGTTGGCACCCCGGATCGCTGCCTTGCGCAGCTCGGAGGGCTCGAAATCGCGGCCATTTGCGGCTTTTTGTTGCGGGGGGCGGAGCGAGGGGTGCCCGCGCTCCTGGACGGCTTTATTGTTACCGCCGCGGCGCTGGTGGCGGAGCGGATGGCGCCGGGAAGCGCCCGCTGGTGGCAGGCGGCCCATCGCTCGCAGGAGCTGGGGCACCGGCTGGCGCTCTCCGCGCTGGGGCTTAAGCCGCTGCTCGATATGGGGATGCGGCTCGGCGAGGGCAGCGGGGCGTTGCTGGCGCTGCCGCTGCTGCAATCCGCCGTTGCGCTGCATACCGACATGGCCACCTTCAGCAGCGCGGGGGTCTCAACCGAGGTTGGCTGAACCGCTGGTGGTCGATCTGCTGCGCCACGGCGCGGTGGCGGGCGAAGGGTGGGCCTTTCGCGGCGGCGGCACCGATGTGCCATTGGCCGACGCGGGATGGGAGCAGATGGAGCAGGTGGCAGCCTTGCTCCCCTGGGATCGCATCGACGGCGTGGCCTGCTCACCGATGCAGCGCTGTCGGCTTCCGGCGCAGCGTTTTGCCAACCGCCATCAGCGCCCCTGCGAGGTGCTGCCCGCGATGCGAGAAATGGATTTCGGTCGATGGGAGGGGAGATCGTGGGCGGAGCTGGCGCCGCGATACCGACCGGAGCTGGAGCGTTTTTGGGATGACCCGCAATCGGTGACGCCGCCACAGGGGGAGCCGTTTGACGCCTTTGCCCGCCGGGTGTGGCAGGGGTGGCAGGCGTGGATGGCACAGGGCAGCGGCCACCGGCTGCTGATCGCCCACGGCGGGGTGATCCGGGTGATCCTCGCTCGGCTGCTGCAGATGCCGACCGCAGCGTTGTGGCGGCTCGATATCCCCTATGGGAGTTGGAGTCGCGTCTCCTTGCTGGCCGGGCATCCTCCCCGGCTGCTGTTCTTGAATCCCCATGCCGGGGGCGGGCGGTGACGCTGGAGGAGGCGACCGCCCGCTACCTGCATCAACTGGCCACGGTGCAGCGATACTCGCCCCACACGATTGCCGCGTATCGCCGCGATTTCGCCTCGTTGATCGACTTTTTGCCACAAGGGGTGCAACTCGATCGGGTGGAACGCGCCGCGCTGCAATCGTGGCTGATCGCGCTCCATGGGCGGGGGTTGGCGCCGGCGTCGCTGGCCCGTCGCCTGTCGGCGGTGCGTTCGCTGCTGGACTGGGCGGAGCAGGAGGGGGTGGTCAGCCACAACATCGCCATCGGTATCCCGATCCCCAAGCAGCCCAAGCGGTTGCCGCGGGCGGTTCCTCCCGACCAGCGGCGACAGCTATTGCAGGAGCAGCAGGGCGGTGACCCGTGGCAGGCGCGCAACCTTGCGCTGATGGCGGTGATGTATGGATGTGGCCTGCGGGTCTCGGAGGCGGTCGCGCTCGATCTCGGTGATCTTGAACTTGGCAAGCGGGGGGGATCGCTGCGGGTGCGGGCGGGAAAAGGGAACAAAAGCCGCCTATTGCCGATTCCCGATGGCGCGGCAGGGCTGCTTCGGCGCTATCTGGAGCTGAAACCGGTGCTGGTCACCCAGCCGGCGCTGTTTGTCAACCGGCGGGGAGGGCGCCTCACCAGCCGCAGCGTGCAGCGGATGCTGAAAACTGTGGCGGCGAAGCAGGGGGTGGATCAGGCGGTCACCCCCCACCGCCTGCGCCACGCCTTTGCCACCGACATGTTGGCGGGTGGCGCCGATTTACGGGCGATTCAGGAGCTGCTGGGGCATCAGTCGCTGGCCACCACCGAGCGCTACACCCATCTCGATATCGGTCAGCTGCAGGAGGTTTACCGGCGCAACCACCCCCGCGCCAAAAAAACGGGAGGGTAGCGGCCTAGTTGCCGAAGCCGCTGCCGCTGGCGAAGTTTTCGAAGCGGGTGTATTCGTGGAGAAAGGTGAGTTTCACGGTGCCGATGGGGCCGTTCCGCTGCTTGGCGACGATCACCTCGGCGATCCCTTCGTTGTCCGGTTTCTTGTTGTACACCTCATCGCGGTAGATGAAGCTGATGACATCGGCATCCTGCTCGATGGCGCCGGATTCGCGCAGGTCGGACATCATCGGCCGCTTGTCGGCACGGGATTCCAGCGAGCGGTTGAGCTGGGAGAGCACCACCACCGGCACATCGAGCTCCTTGGCCAGCCCCTTGAGCGAGCGGGTGATTTCGCTGATCTCCTGCTCGCGGCGCTCGGAATTGGCCGGCCCAGACATCAGCTGCAGGTAGTCGATCACCACCAGATCGAGCGACTTGTTGGTCGATTCCCGTTTCAGCCGTCGGCACTTGGCGCGCAGCTCGGTGACCGAAATGGCCGGGGTATCGTCGATGTAGATATCGGCCTCCGCCAACGCCCCGACCGCGTTGGCCAACTTGCGCCAATCCTCGTGTGAGAGATGGCCGGTGCGCAGCTTGGTCATGTTGACCCGCGCTTCGCACGCCAGCATCCGCTGGGCGATCTGCTGCGACGACATCTCCAGTGAGAAGATACTGACCACATGGCGGGCGTCGCCGGCGCGAATGGCCGCGTTCTGGGCGATATTCATCGCAAAGGCGGTTTTGCCCATGCTGGGGCGCCCGGCGATGACGATGAGATCGCCGCGCTGCATGCCGGCGGTCAGTTCATCAAGCTCCTGAAAACAGGTTGGGATGCCGGTAACCGCCCGTTGGTCGGCGTAACGGGCCTCCAAGTCTTGGTAGAGCTGGGGCATCAGGTCGGCCATGCTGCTGAAGGCCGACTGGTGTTTGTTGAAGTTGGTGGCGATCGAGAGGATGCGCCCCTCGGCATCGTTCAGGTGTTCGTTGACCTCTAGGCTGGGAGACTCGTACACATTGCGGGTGATATCGGTGCAGGCGGAGAGGATCTCGCGCAGCACCGCCCGCTGGCGGACGATCTCGGCGTAGTGTTTGATGTTGGCCGAGGTGGGCACCGAGTTGACGAGATCCACCAGATAGGCCTCACCGCCACAACGCTCCAGCAGCTCGTGTTGCTGGAGGTAGTCCTTGATCGTCAGCGCATCAACCGCCTGGGTGGCCTGTCGCCCTACCTCGAGGATCGCCTGAAAGATGCGCCGATTGGCCTCGACATAGAAGTGCTCGGGATCGAGCATCCCCTCCAGTTGTTCCAGCGCGTTGTGATCGATGAGGATGCCACCGAGCACCGCGCACTCCGCGTCATAGGCGTGGGGTGGCGTGCGCTCACGCAGGGTGGCTTGCTGCGCTTCGTTCATCGGAGGGCAACCTCACCCCATCGCGGGGCGAGGCGCGTGTCAGCCGTTTTCGGTCTCGATGTGCAGCGTGAGGGTGGCAACCACATCGGGGTGGAGGCGAACGCGAAAGGAGTGGGTTCCAACGGTGCGGATGTGCTCGTCGATCAGGATATCGCGCCGGCTCACCTCGTGCCCCTGTTCGTTGATCAGGGCCGCCAGATCGGCGGTGGAGACGGAGCCGTAGAGATGGGTGCCGTCAGAGGTGGAGCGGGCGATGGAGAGCTCCAGCTTGGCCAGTTCCTCCGCCTTGGCCTGCGCCGCTTCCAGCGCGCTGCGCTGCTTGGCCTCGAGCAGCGCGCGGCGGCGCTCAAAGAGCTTGCGGTTGGCGCTGTTGGCGACAATGGCCTTCTCCTGCGGCAGCAGGTAGTTGCGCCCGTAGCCTGGGCGTACATGGACGATATCGCCCACATTGCCGAGGCGTTCGATGCGTTCCAGTAGTATCAGTTCCATTATTTTTCTCCTTCTTCCGGAATGGCGTTCCGGCGAAAATCAAACCAAGTATCAAGCAGGCCGACCACGACAAACGGGATGATCAAGATCGACCAGAAAAAGAGCGCGACATACATCACACCCAGCATCAGTGACATATTGCGCATCTTCAACCACAGGTGGGCTACCGCGGTTCCCTGTACCGCAAACATGCCGGCAAGCAGTACCGAGAGGGCGATCGCGGCGAATTGCAGGTCACCGGAGGCGAAGTTGGCGGGCACGAGTGCGACCAGCATCAGCAGAGCCGCGCGCGGGCTGAAGCGGACATAGTACCAATGGAAGTAGCTGTCGTGGTAGAAGCCGTAGCGGTTGGCCATCCAGCGGGCGGCTAGGATGGCGCCCCACCACATGCTCCACATGCCCACCGCGATCAACCCAGGCGCCGCCAGCGCTAGCGTCGATTGGATGGCGGAGGTGTCATGGTTGCTTTGGGTGGTGATGGAGGTGAACAGCGGTTGCAGCAGCGATGCCATGTAGGCCTGCATGCTGCCGCTGTTGTGGGCATTGGCTCCCAGCGCGAGGCTACAGAGGATGGCGACAAACAGCGTGACCGCCAATTGCTGCCCGCTGCGCGCCAACCCGCCGTGTTGGCGCAGCGTGGTGACCGACCAAGCGGGAATGGCGACATAGAGCAGCAGAAAGAGGGTTACCAGCAGCAGATTGAAGTTGCCGATCGCGGCCACGCCCACGCTGCTGATCAGCGCCACCGGCACCACAAAGCTGCTGCCACCACCCAGTTGGATGACGGCGAACAGCGCCGGCGTGGTGAAGTGGGCCACAACCGCCAGTAGCGAGAAGAGCACCGCCAGCAGCGGAACGCCTGCCAGCGCCCCCGGCAGCCAGAACATCGCCGTGAACAGCGTAAAGGCCAATGCCGCGCACGGCAGCTTCCGGGTGAGCAGAAACTGCAGATAGGGCGGCATGGTACGCTGCTGTTGCGGCGCGGCGATGGTCACGGGAGGTGCCTCTTCGCTGCGGTTGGCTACTTTTTATGCAGCGGCGTGTAGGCCATCAGCGCCAGTTGGCGCGCACGCTTGATGGCGGTTGTCAACCGGCGCTGATGCTTGGCGCAGGTGCCGGTGACACGCGCGGGCAAAATCTTGAAGCGCTCGGTGACGAAGCGCCCCAACAGCTCGGGGTCTTTGTGATCGATTTTCAGATCGGTGTCGGCGCAAAACTTGCAGAACTTCCGGCGACGCGGGGTGCGCTCGCGGCGACCGCCAGATGCCGGGCGACGGGTCTGGGTTGGGCGGTTGTCGCCGCTGCCGGCCGCTGTCGCGGGTTGGCTCGGAGTGGATGTGGATTCAGTCATGTTGCTCTATTCTCCCTTATATATTCAAGATGTTTCGTTTGATGCCGCGGATGCCGCATGGCGTTGGCACTGCTCGACCCAGATTTCCACCTGACCCCAGTGCGGTTCGCCGTCACGACGGTAGTAGCGGCGGCGCAGGTAGCCTTGAATCTGCACGGATTGATCCTCCAAGGCTGCCAGCTGCCTAGCGAGCGCGCCGGTGGCACGCAGCGGCAACGGTTGACGGGTTTCGGCGTTGGCGCGGTCGGCGCCGGCGTCCGGTCGATCAATCTGCAGCGATGCAATGACGGCCTGCTCTCCGCTAGGCAGCCAGCGCTCACGAATATCGGTGATGACACCGATCAGCGCAACCCGATTCAACGCGCGCGGTGGCTGCCCAGCGACGCAATCAGGCTTCGGCGGCCTCGGTTTCGCCGGCTTCGGCCGGGGCCGTTTCCGCTGCCTGCTCGGCCTCCTTCGCTTCCGCTTCGGCGGCTTCCTTCGCCGCCTCGGCCTCGCGTTGTGCCCGCTCGCTGCGGCGACGCAGGATCGGGGATGGCTGATCGGAAAGCTCGGTCAGGCGGGTGGTCAAGAAGCGGATGATCCGCTCCTCAAGCTTGATCGCCTGCTCGAGCGCGGCGATCGCCGCGGCGTCGCCGTCGGTGACCAGCAGCAGGTAGTGACCGCGTTTGCGCTTGGCTATGGGATAGGCGAGTGGGCGGACGCCCCAGTTCTCGCGTTTGACGATGCGACCGCCGGCCGCCTCAACACGGGCGACCAGACCATCGGTCAGTTTTTCGGCGTTCTCTTGTGACGCATCGGGGTTCACAATAAATACGGTTTCGTAGTACACGGCGCTCCTCTTGGTATCGTAGAGTTGGATGGTTGCGATATGCATGACGACTTCGCAAGAAATCGGCCTCGCGGCCATCCGTGACGCCCTGGATTTTATTCGCGCATCCAGAGCGAGGGCGCGGCATTCTGCGAAGGGGTGTGGAAAAAGCAAGGAGGGCGAACCTGCGCCGAGACAAAAACAGCCCCGGCGAGAGGCCGGGGCTGTTCATGAAACGATCCGACACCCAGGAGGAGGGGAGGAGGAGGGTTGGATGCCGGAACGGGGCGAATGATGACGCGACCGGGTGATGGCACGATGAATCGCGGATTAAAAGATTGTAATCTCCGAGCAGATCGCAACAAGTCCATCCATGGCAATTCGCGGTTGGAAACCGCTCCTACAGCCTGTAGGAGGGGAATCCTTTCCCCGAACCCGTCATCTCCGAGCAGATCGCAACAAGTCCGTCCGTGGCAATTCGCGGTTGGAAACCGCTCCTACGGCCTGTAGGAGGGGAATCCCTTCCCCGAACCCATCCGCGGCCGCGATGCCCCCTTCTTGCGAAGCCGTCAGTGCTTAAACGGCAGCCTCAGCCTCGTGTCGGTACTGCAGCGCAAACAGCAGCGACTCCTTTTGATAAAGCGCCGATCGCCACGCCGTGGTTTGGTAGCCGCA
>WFMN01000215.1 GCA_015489095.1 Mariprofundaceae bacterium
CGGCGTGGGCTGCGGTGGCGTGTTCACCGCTGGCGAGATCGATTCGTGCCTGCTCCAGCGAGCCGTGTTGCCGGTCGAGGGAAAAGTGGGCGCGGCGGGCGTGGATCTCCCGCTCGGCGTCGCGAAGCTGTACCGCGCCGTAGAGATCGACTGTGCGCTGTTGTGGACGGTAGGTGATGCGCTCCCCGGTGAGGGTTGCGCCATCGCGCCGCAGCACGGCGTTGCCGCTGGCGGTCAGCGCGCCATCGGCCGCCCGCGTCACCCGGTCGGCATCGAGATCGACCGCCGCCGACCACGACAGCGCCGGCCACAGCAGCAACACAGGAAGCAACCAAAGGAACATTGCGTTTGACCTAGCGTGAAACGGCATACCCCATGTAGTTGACCGAGAGATCGTCCCCCTCGTAAAAACGGTTGCCGACCACATCGAAACAGAGCCCGCGCAGCTCCCGCATCTCGGATGGGCGGATAAACTTCTGGTAGTCATGGGTTCCCCTCGGCAGCCACCCCAGCAGGTATTCCGCGCCGAGAATCGCCTTGATCCACGCCGTCGGCGTGCGGTTGAGGGTGGCGAAATAGAAGGTGCCGCCCGGCTTCAGCAGCGCACCACAGGCCGCCACCGTGCGCGGCACATCGGGCACATGCTCCAGCACCTCCAAGCAGGTCACCACATCAAAATCCCCCTTCCGTTGCGCGGCAAGGCTCTCCGCATCCGACAGCAGGTAACTCACCTCCACCTGCGACTGCTCGGCATGCAGCGAGGCCACCGCCAGCGACTTCGGCGAACGGTCGATCCCGGTCACCAGCGCGCCGCGCCGCGCCATCCCCTCCGCCAGCAGCCCACCGCCACAGCCGACATCCACCACCTTGCGGCCGCGCAACGGGGTGTGGCGATCGATGTAGTCGAGCCGGATCGGATTGATGCGGTGCAGCGGGCGAAAACGGCCCTCCGGGTTCCACCATTCGGCGGCAATCGCCTCAAACTTCGCAATTTCCGCAGGGTTAACATAGGGGGATGCAGGTTGCATTGCGCTCATAGTTGCGCAGCATGCGGCTACCGTCCGGCGAAAGCAAGCCGCGCCCACCCGCGTCACACCGTCAACCAACAAGGAGCCAATCGACCGTGAGAGAAGTATTCGTCAGCCGTCAGCCGATTTTTGATCGCACCTTCAAGGTGGTCGCCTATGAACTCCTAGCCCGCCTTCCCGGTGAAAAGCAAGAGACCAACGCTACCGCCGAAGCGGCTCAGGTGCTGGTGCACAGCCTGATGGATATCGGGATCGACGCCCTCTCCGGCACCCACAAGGTGTACATGGATGTCGCCAGCAGCTTCATGCTTGAGAATCTGGAGGCGGGGCTCTCTCCGGACAAGGTCTCGTTCACCCTGCTGCAAAACACCCCGATCACTGGCGAACTGCTCGACGGCATCAAGAAGCTCAAGCAGCAGGGCTACACCATCCTTATTGACGACTGCATCTACGCACCGGAGTTGGAGGCGGCCATCGAAGTGGCCGATGTGGTCAAGATCCACTACCCGCTGGTCGCCAGCACCATCGCCGACGAGGTCAGGCAGCTGCGCCGCTTCAAGGTCGAGCTGCTGATCAGCGGGCTGAACAGCTACGAGGAGGTGGAGGCGTGCAAACCGCTGCATGCCGACTACTATCAGGGTGATTTCTTCTCCAAGCCCGATCTGGTCAAGGGGCGCAAACTCTCCGACAACAAGATCGCGGTGCTGCGCGCGCTGCAACAGGTGATCTCGGCGCAGGCGATCGACGAGGTGGAGGATGTGGTCAAGCAGGATGTGGCGCTCTCCTACCGCCTGCTCAAGTATATCAACTCCGCCGCCTTCGGCATGAAGCGGGAGATCACCTCGATCAAGCAGGCGCTGTCGCTGCTGGGGCTCGACAATATCCGGCGCTGGCTCTCCTTGCTCTCCTTGGCCTCGCTGGGCGACAACAAGCCGCCTGAGCTGATCAAGATCTCGCTGGTGCGCGGCAAGATGCTGGAGTTGACCGCCGCGCTGTTAGGCAGGGACAACCAGTCGGACTACTTCATCCTCGGCATGTTCTCGGTGCTCGACGCCCTGCTCGACCAGCCGATGGAGAAGGCGCTGGCCGATATCGCCCTGCCGCAGGATGTGCGCGACGGCCTGCTGGAGCCCGACTCCGAACTGGGCAAAATGCTCACCATCGTCCGCTTTATCGAGCATAACAACTGGCAACAGGCGGAGGCCGCCTGTCTGGTGGTGCCCGACCTCAACGCCCACATGCTAATGCAGCAGTATCTGCAGGCGATCCGCTGGGCGGATGAGCAGATGCAAGCGCTGGGGATGTGACCGCAGGCCACCCCGAAACCATCCGACCGGCCGCCGTCGCCGGTAGCTTCTACCCCGACCGCGCCGACACGCTGCGGCAGACGCTGCTGCCGCTGCTGAGCGCCGAACAGCGCCATCCCCGCCCCCGAGCGCTGATCCTCCCCCACGCCGGCCACGGCTACTGCGCCGCCATCGCTGCGGAGGGGGTTCGTCGGCTGCACGGCCATCCCATCCAGCGGGTAGCGATCATCTGCCCCACCCACCGCGTCGCCATCAACGGCGCCGCGCTGCCCAGCGTCTCCCAGTTCGCCACCCCGCTCGGCACCGTGCCGTTGGATCGGGAGGCGGTCGCAACCGTGGCACCCCACCCCGGGATCATCGTCAGCGATGCCGTCCACGCGCAAGAGCATGCCATTGAGGTGCTGCTCCCCTACCTGCAACTGGTGCTGGGAGCCTTCACGCTGCTGCCGATCGCCGCCGGCAATATCGATCCCGACCACCTTGCCGACGCACTGCAGCCATTGTGGCGACGCGAAGATGTGCTGTTTGTTATCAGCTCCGATCTCTCCCACTTTCACCCCTACGACCGTGCCAACCGGATCGACGCCGCCACCTGCGACGCCATCGCCGCGGGTCGCGACATCAGCCACGAACAGGCGTGCGGCGCCACCGGCATCAACACCCTGCAGCGGCTGCGCCAACCGCGGCAACAACCACTGCAACTGCTCGCCTACTGCAACTCCGGCGACAGCGGCGGCGGCAAGGAAAGCGTGGTAGGCTATGCCAGCTTCTGCCTCTGACCGTAACCTGCCCGCGTTGGCGCGCGCCGCGATCGCCGATGCCCTCGGCGTGGCGCACCCCGCGCCACCCGCCGTGGAGGCGGCATGGCAACGGCAGGGTGCCAGCTTCGTCACCCTGACCCGACAGGGGGCGCTGCGCGGCTGCATCGGCACCCTTGAGGCGTGGCGCCCGCTGGTGGAGGATGTCCGCCACAACGCCATCGCCGCCGCCCTGCACGACCCCCGCTTTCCACCGCTGACGGCAAACGAACTGCCATCGGTTGCCGTCGAGGTCTCGGTACTCACTTCCCCCACGCCACTGCCGGTCATGGATCATGAGCAACTGATCGCCACCCTGCGCCCACAGGTGGACGGGGTGATCGTCAGCAGCCGCCAAGGGCTGCGCGCCACCTTCCTGCCACAGGTGTGGGAACAACTGCCCGATGCCGAGCGCTTCTTGCAACAGCTCAAACTGAAAGCAGGCCTCCCCGCCGACAGCGACGACAGCCTGCTGCAATACTCCATCTATCAGGTTGATCAATATGAGGAAATTATATAGGTGACGGTCGCGCAAGATGTTGTCAACGCGGCTACGCGAATATTGACAAATATCGCCATTCCATTTAGCCTGCTCTCCACGGTTGTAGATTTCGTAGATAGGGGGCGTTGAGATTATGAGTAGTAGCCTGAACATATCTTTGACAGATGAACTGCGAAACTTTGTCAATTCACGAGCCTGCGACAGTGATGTGTATGCGACACCCAGCGAATACATACGCGATTTGATTCGACGGGACATGGAGAACCGACATATCGTATCCCATGTGATGCGTGGACTAGATGATGTAAAAAACGGTCGCTTTTCCGAGCAATCCATTCTCAATATTGGCACAACCACCTGACATCCCATGCCAACACGCAGGCACTACCTCTTAACCAGAAGTGCCGAGAACGATTTGCGCAAAGCGAGGGCATGGTCGCTGCATCGCTGGGGCAAGACCCTCACACGAAAATACTTTTCAGATCTGCATCAAGCCGCCGAATACATTGCGGAACATCACCAAAACCTGAAAAGCCGTGAAGATCTAACCGGCGATACCGGCCTATCCATCCACCCAGTCAGGGAGCACTATCTGATCTATCTCCCAGTCGCCGCAAATCGGATCATCATCGTTGCCGTGATGCGACAGTCACGGGATATCCCCCAACTTCTCGCTAGGTCAGCGTTGATGATTCGACGGGAAGTTACCGATATTCTGGATCGTATCGATCAAGGAGGAATCGTGCCGCCATGACCGGCCATCCAGCCCTATTCTGGCACCCACTGGACGACGGTCGCATCCAGTGCGACCTCTGCCCACGGGACTGCAAACTGCACGACGGCCAGCGCGGGCTCTGCTTTGTGCGCCAAAACAGCGGCAACGCCATGTGGCTCACCACCTACGGGATGAGCTCCGGCTTCGCCATCGATCCCATCGAAAAGAAGCCGCTCAACCACTTCTATCCCGGCTCCACCGTCCTCTCCTTCGGCGCCACCGGCTGCAATCTGGCGTGCAAGTTCTGCCAGAACTGGGATATCTCCAAGACCCGCGATTTCGCCCGCCTCTCCCAAGCCGCCACCCCTGATCAGATCGCCGCCACCGCCAAGCGGCACGGCTGCCAAAGCGTCGCCTTCACCTACACCGACCCCGCCACCTTTCTCGAGTTTGTCATCGACTGCGCCGATGCCTGCCACGCGCTTGGCATCGCCACCGTTGCCGTCTCCGCAGGCTACCTCTATCCGCAGCCCGCCGATGCCCTCTTCTCCCGTATCGATGGCGCCAACATCGACCTTAAGGCATTCAACCACAACTTCTACCACAAGCTCTGCGCCGGCAAGCTGACGCCTGTGCTCGACACCTTGGAGCGAATCCGCCACCACCACGCAACCTGGCTGGAGATCACCACCCTGCTCATCCCGGGGCACAACGATAACCCCGATGAGATCGCCGCCATGTGCGACTGGATCATCGACCACCTCGGTGGCGACACCCCGCTCCACTTCACCGCCTTCCACCCCGACTGGCGCATGCGCGACACCCCGCCCACGCCGGCCGCCACCCTGACCCAAGCCCGCGCCATCGCCATCGACCTCGGCATGCCATTCGTCTATACCGGCAACATCCGCGATCCCGAAGGGGGCACCACCTACTGTCCGCGGTGCGCCACCCCGCTGATCGAACGGGAGTTCTACACCATCCGCAGCCACCTCCCCGACGGCGACAACCGCTGCCCGCAGTGCCACACCCCCATAGCGGGAAGGTTCACTGTTCATCTCGACGGCGATTGACTACCATGATCGCATTGCAAAAAGTCCGTCCATGGACTTTTTGCTTGGCCGTCCGTGGCCGCGATGATGGCTTTTTGCAACGCCATCACTACCATTGGCCTCCTATTTTTGCGCAAGGAGACTCCACCCATGGCTCGCGTTACCATTGAAGATTGCACCAACCACTTCCCCAACCGCTTTGAGATGACCGTGCTGGCCTCGCGCCGGGCGCGCCAGTTGCTAAGCTGCATGCCGCCGATGCTGGACAACGACCAGAACGACAAGCCCACCGTGATGGCGCTGCGCGAAGTGGGCGCAGGTTTGGTCGATTGGGAACTGCTGGACAATCTCGATCAGGCCGAGCGTGATCGGCAGGCGGAAGAAGAGGCCTTTTCCGTTTAGGCGGCACCACTCTCCGGTCCGCACCTCGGCTATCGCGTTGGCGCGACCGTAATCCTGCCGTGAGCCGCATCTTCGAGATCGCCGATCGGGTACGAAGCTACAGCCCGGGGGCGGACATCGACGCCATCCACCGCGCCTATGTCTTCGCCGCCCACGCCCACGCCGGACAGCAGCGCAGCTCAGGCGAGCCCTACATCAGCCACCCGCTGGCGGTGGCCTCCATCCTGAGCAAGATCCGGCTCGACGACACCACCATCATCACCGCCCTCCTTCACGACACCGTGGAGGATACCGATGTCACCCACGAGGATATCGCCAAGCACTTCGGGGAAGAGGTGGCGCGGCTGGTCGATGGCGTCACCAAGATCGGTCAGATCAAGTTCACCTCCAGCGAACACAAGCAGGCGGAGAACTTCCGCAAGATGATCCTCGCCACCGCCAAGGATCTGCGGGTGCTGCTGGTCAAACTTGCCGACCGCATGCACAACATGCGCACCCTGCAGTACATGCCCGCCCACAAGCAGAAGGCGATCTCGCAGGAGACCATCACCCTCTACGCCCCGCTCGCCCACCGCATGGGCATCCACTGGATCAAACAGAAGATGGAGGATATCGCCTTCTCCTATCTGGAACCGGAGGCCTACAAGGCGCTGGATCGCAAGATCGGCAGCCAGCTTCCCTCGCTGCGGCAGACCCAGTCGCGCGTGGAGCAACTGCTGCAGGAGGCGCTCGCCGATCAAGGGATCGAGGTCCAAGTCAACGGACGGCTGAAACACCTCTACAGCCTGCACCAGAAGATGAAGCACAAACACATCGATTTCGACAAGATCTACGATCTCGTCGCCTTCCGCATCATCGTCAACGACCTGCAGGCCTGCTACCAGACACTGGGGGTGATCCACAGCCTCTACCGCCCGGTACCGGGGCGGATCAAGGATTACATCGCGCTGCCCAAACCCAACGGCTACCAGTCGCTGCATACCTCCATCATCGGCCCCGAGCAGCACCGCATCGAGGTGCAGATCCGCACCATGGAGATGCACCGCTACGCCGAGGACGGGGTGGCCGCCCACTGGATCTACAAAAGCGGCGGCGACCATGACCGCCACCATTTCAAATGGTTGAAAGAGCTCACCGAGCTGCTGCAAAACAGCGACAACCCCAATGAGTTCCTCGAAAACGCCCGCCTCGACCTCTTCGTGCAGGAGGTCTATGTCTTCACCCGTGACGGCGAGATCATCGCCCTGCCCCGTGGCGCCACCGCGCTCGATTTCGCCTACGCCATCCATACCGACCTCGGCCACCACTGCAGTGCCATCAAGATCAACGGCGAGCGCTCCGATATCCGGCGCACCCTGCGCAACGGCGATCAGATCGAGGTGATTACCGACCCCGCCCAGACCCCGCAACGGGCATGGCTGCAGATCGTGCGCTCGCCACGCGCCGCGCAGGCGATCCGCCAGTGGTTCCGCCGCCAGAGCCACGCCGACGCCGTCGCCTTGGGGAGCAAGATCCTGCTCGCCTTCACCGGCAGCAGCACCCCCGACAAGCAGCTCATCGAGCGGCTGCAGTGCAACGACGCCGAAACCCTGCAGGCGCAACTGGGGCGCGGAGAGATCACGCTGCAGCAGCTCATCCCCGCCGCCAGACACAGCGGCAAGCTGCTGCTGCGGCTGACGGGGCGTAACCCCCACCTGATCCACCCCGCGCTCTGCTGCCTGCCCATTCCGGGAGACCGGGTGCTCGGCCTGATCGAGGAGGGCAAGGGGCTCGTCGTCCACGACTGCAACTGCGGTAGCCTAAGCGAAACGCAGCTCAACGATTCGTTCGAGATCCACTGGAACGAGAGCGACGACACCCTCTACACCACCGGCATCGAGGTGCGCACCAGAGAGCAGCGCGGGATGCTCGCCTCGATGAGCAACGCCATCTTCGAGGCCGATGCCAACATCACCGATATCACCATCGACCAGCAACCGGGGGCGGTCACCACCGTCCGCTTCATGATCGATGTCCACGACCGCACCCATCTGGCCAACACCATCCGCGCGCTCCGGGCGATCAAGGGAGTGATGCGGGTGACCCGCTACAACCCCGGCGGCATGCGCTCATCCACCCAGCAAATCGGCCGCACCGTGCGCGGCTGGCTCTCCCACATCCCGAAAATAGGGAAAAACGGCTAACCTAGGAGGCTCCACCACCATGATCCGCACCCTACTTCTGCTCATGCTGCTGCTACCGGCCGACCCGCTTCACGCGGCCGATTTTGACATCTACCAGTCGGGATTCACCCCGATCCAGATCGCGTGGCAGTGCATCGCCGACAAGGAGGAGAGCCAACGCGCCAGCGCCGCCATGATCGACCGCGTCGTGCGCCACGATCTGGTCTCCAGCCAGTCGTTCCGCGCGCTGGAACCGATCAGCTTCCTCGCCACCACCAGCAGCGCCTTTCAGCGCATCGATTACGCCGACTGGCGCATCATCGGCGCCGATATCATCGCCATCTGCAAGCCGCAGCGGCGGAGCGGCCAGATCCAGTGGCTGCTGCAGATCCACGACCCGTTCCGCAACCAGCAACTGGCCACCGTCAGCTTCGGCGACAACCCCGCCGCCACGCGCCAGCTTGCCCACCGCATCGCCAACTTCATCTACCGCCAGGTGATCGGGGTGCCGGGTCATTTCGACAGCCACATCCTCTTCGTCCATAAGCACGGCGACCGTTCCGATCTGGTCTATATGGATCAGGATGGCGCCAACCGCCAGGTGATCGGGCGCAACTTCACCCTGCTGCTGTCGCCGGACTGGTCGCCAGACAACCAACTGGTGGCGCTCAACACCTATGTCGGCAACCGCCCGCGGCTGGAGACCTTCCGCCTGCGCGACGGCAAGCGCCACGCCTTCGGCCAGTTCAAGGGGTTGAACAGCACGCCGGAGTTCTCCCCCGATGGCAAATGGATCGCCGCCACCCTCTCCAAAAGCGGCAACCCCGATATCTTTCTCTACGACATCCAGCACAACCGGTGGCACCAGTTCACCCACTCACCGGCGATCGACTCCTCCCCCACCTGGTCCCCCGACGGCAAATGGATCGCCTTCGCCAGCAACCGTGGCGGCGGCAATCCGCAGATCTACCGCAAAAGCGTCCAGAGCGGCAAGGTGGTGCGCGTCTCCACCCAAGGCAACTACAACTCGTCGCCGTCGTGGTCGCCGCGCGGCGACCGCATCGCCATCATCAGCCACAAAAACTGGGCGTTTGCGCTGGCGACCGTCAAGCCGGACGGCAGCGACATCCGCTACTTGGTAACAGGGGCAAGGGTCGAGTCGCCATCGTGGTCGAAAAACGGGCAGATGCTTACCTATTCCGCTGAAAACGATGGCATTCGCCGGGTGTACCGCATCCCGGCGTGGGGTGGCCGCTCGGTGGCGATTACCGCCGCCAACCGCGACGCCTCCGACGCCGTCTGGTCGCGGTAACCGAAGCCAAACAGGCGCGACGCTGGACATTGCACCACCCATCGCGCCACAATACGGCGCAAGACGCTGTCTTACCCCGATTCTATCAACTATCAATCACAGGGAGGAAATATTTACATGATTCGTTCTAGAAGTGTTCCATTGGTTATGCTGATCGCGGCCTGTCTGGCCTTCGTCGGCTGTTCCAAAAAAGAGGTAGTCAACGCTGACGGCTCCTCGGCCACAACCAGCAGCAGCCGCCACCACAACGGCGCGTCCACCAGCGGCGTGCACGGCATGAACGGCGGCGCCGGCATGACCGCGGCCCGTCCATCGACCAACTCCATCTACTTCGCCTTCGACAGCGCCGCGATCGACGCCGCGGGTCTGGCGGTACTCGACGCCCACGCCGCTTGGCTGCGCAGCCACCCCGGCACCGCCATCACCATCGAGGGCAACTGCGACGAGCGTGGTAGCCGCGAATACAACCTCGCCCTCGGCCAACAGCGCGCCGACGCCGTGCGCGCCCACCTGATCGCGCAAGGGGTGGATGGCAGCCGTATCGACACCGTCTCCTTCGGCGAGGAGCGGCCGGCATGCACCGGCAGCGGCGAAGCCTGCTGGGCGCAAAACCGCCGCGCGGACATCGTTGCCCGCTAAATCGCCTCTTCGTTCCGATACCCAGCGGCGGCGTCTGTGAGCAGAGCGTGCAAGCAGATCGCCGCCGCTGTGGTGTTGGCACTCCTAGCCGGCTGCGC
>WFMN01000216.1 GCA_015489095.1 Mariprofundaceae bacterium
CACCGTCACCTCCGCCGGCCACGCAATCGTGCGGTCGCTGGCGGCTTCGATCACGACATGGTCGGCACGGATGCGGTGATCAATCAGCAACCGCGGCAGCCGCTCTTCCCAGCCGCTGCGGTAGGGAGGGTCGGCATAGAGCAGCGTAAAACGGCGATCGCCCAACGACGCCAACAGATGCGCCACGCCCCCGCGATGGAGCTCCCAGCGCTCTTCCAGCCCCCACTCCCGGCGCACCGCCTCCATGCCGCGGATCGCGGCGTACTGCTGTTCGATCGACACCGCCCGCGCCGCGCCCCTAGAGAGCGCCTCCAGCGCCATGATGCCGCTGCCGGCGAAGCAGTCGAGCACACAACCTCCGCTGACACTGCCGATGATGTTGAACAGCGCCTCGCGCACCCTCGCCGTGGTCGGGCGTACCACGCCGTTCTTTTTGGCGTGGCGAATACGCCTGCCCCGTAACCCCCCCGCGGTAATGCGCACAGCGCCGCCTCAATGCAGCCGCAGTTTCAGCATCTTCCCGCCGGTGAACTTGGCGATATTCTGGAAGGCGACCTCGGTATCCGAGTCGTTGATCGCCAGCGGCAAGGTAAACACCGGCGCCGGAATCGATTGATAATGAACCTTATCGGTCGGCGGCTCATCGCCGATCAGCATGTAGGCACCGGGCTGTTGCTGCTGACGCAGCATCTCAAAGGTGTAGCCGATGGTCTCATCGGAACCGACAAAAGGGGCGTTCTGCAGCAGTTGGTCGAACATCTCCCCCGTGGTGCCGTGGAAGGTGCCGATACGACGATCCGCAAACCAGCTGACCGCGCTGATACGCTTACCGGAACGCAACGCGATCACCCGCAGCACAGGAATCAAAAACGCCGTCACCCCATGCATGGATCCCGTGGCATCGACGACCATGTGCAGATCGCGACCGGGGAGCTTCTTCAGCCCGGAGATAAAGAGGTCGAAGTCGCGTTTCCCCTTGCCCGACCCTAGACCCGCGCTTTTCAGCACCCGCTGAATCTGCTGCTGGACATCGTTGCCCGCCACCTGATTGAGTTCATCCTGCAACTGCGCGTTCCGCGCGTTGGCCGCGGCCAGATCCTGTTTCAGCTTCTCTACCTGCGCCAGCGTCTCCTTGCTGTTGCCGCTGCTCATCCCCTGCGAGTAGATCAACACCAGCGCGAACATGAAGACAAACGCCGCCAACATCAGCAGCGCCATATCGGAAAAGACCTCGAAGATGCTCTCGGAGGATTCGCGGTGCCGAGCGCGGCGCATCATCGGGCTTAGTACCTCCCCCGCATCCGGTTCCACCAATCGCCGACGGCGCCGGCCTTGTGGCGCAACCGGCGCTGCAGACGCACCTCACTGCGCAGCAGGCTGGCGTAGTAGCGATGCACCGAAATCGCCTTGAGCACATCCTCTCCCTCGCTGGTCTCTTTGATGCTGCTGTTGAGGCGCGCGATCTCCTCGTTGAAGCCCGCCACCATCTTGCTGCTGTTCGAAAAGAGGGTATGCAACGCCTGCATGCGCCGCTCCAACTGCTCCACCTGCTGGTTGAGCAGATGGATATCGCGATCCGGCGACGGCGCGAGATCGGCGGCGGCATAGACCAAGCAACTACGCATCATCAGATCCTGCAGGCCATCGATCGACGAATCGGTGATCCACGCGAAGACCCGCAACAGGATACCACCGAGAATGGAACCGAGCAGGGTGGTGTAAAACGCAACCCCCATGCCCGACATGGCGCTGCTCAACCCCTCCAGCATCAGCTCCTGATCGTCACCGATCGCCGCCAGCGCGCCGTTGAGCCCAGAAAGGGTCATGGTCATCCCCAGTACCGTCCCGATCAACCCCATGGTAATCAGCAGGTTGCCCAACAGGCTGACAAAACGGCTGACGCGGTGATGGGCGGCAAACTCCACATCGATCAGACCGGCGATATCGGGGGCGTTGCCGTGGGCGATGATCTGCTGCACGGCGGAGATGAAGCGATCCACCACCCGACGGCGCGGTTTCACCCCGACCAACCCCTTCTGCCGCAGGACGCGCTCGATGCGGTAACCGCGAAACCATTCTCCGGTGAGAATCAGGGTATGAAGCAGGCTGATCAGCAGCGCGAACACGAAGATGCCGCTGATCACCCAGGTAATGCGGCTGTTATCCTCACGGATAAACTGAAACAGATCGACCTTGTGGTAGAGGATCACAAACACAAAGCCCGCGGTGGCCGCCCACACCAGCCACAGCACCAGCGTTTTCAGTCCGCGTTGATCGACCGCCCGCTGTTCGATAGCCATCTCTCCTCCTACCCGATTCCTTCCTCGCTAACCGGGCACTGGATACTATCCAGCGGCAGCAGCGATTCAAAGTGGGCAACCCGCTCGGCCTTGGCGTGGGTTTCGGGATGCTTGGCGATCAGATAGGAGCAGATGTCGCAGTACTCCTCAATCGAGAGTTCGTAGGTGCCGATACGCCGCGCCAGCGTGATGATCTCCTCCTTGTCGCTAGCGATCAGCGGCGACAACAGCGGCAGATCGGTGGCGGAGTAGATCGCGGAGATATTGTGCAGCGTCTGGCTCGCCACCTGCCCCAGCGAATCGCCGGTCACCAGCGCCTGCGCCCTGTTGTCGCGCGCGATGGCATTGGCGGCGCGAATCATCTGCCGCTTGTAGAGAATCATGCGGTATTCCGCCGGCACCATGGCGATGGCGTGGCGCTGATACTCCTCCATATCGACCAGAAAGAGGCGCATCCGCCCGCCGTAGCGGGTAAGCTGCCGCGCCAGCCGGCGAATCTTGCCCAGATCGCGGTTGATACTGCTGTTGTAGCAGTGCACCAGCAGCACCTCCATCCCTCGCTTCATCATCGCGTAGGCGGCGACGGGGGAGTCGATCCCACCGGAAAAAAGCACCGCCCCGCGGCCGGAGCTTCCCACCGGAAGACCGCCGATCCCGTCCCGTTTATCAACCATCAGATAGGCGGCGTCGGCCGCGACCTCGATCCGCAGATCGATTTCGGGGTGATCAAGGCTCACCTCCAGCGCCAACGCCTGCTTAAGAAAGCCTCCCACCTCTCGGTTGATTTCGGGCGAGGTCAGCGCGAAGCGCTTATCCGAGCGGCGGCTGGAGACACGAAAGCGGCGCCCCGCCAACTGCGTGCCGTACCGGGCGGTAATCATCGCCTGCCCCAGTTGCTGCATCGCCGACAGTTCGGGCGCGCAGCGCTCCACCACCGAGAAGTTGCGGATGCCTGGGATCAACGCCAGATGGTTGAGCAGCTCCTCGTCGGCACGCGCCACCTCGATCACCATGCGACCATAGTGATGCTCGCGCATCTTGGCGCCGGTCAACGCCTTGATGCTGGTGGCGAGCTTGCGCTCAAACCAGCGCCGGTTGCGCCCCTTGAGCGCGATCTCGCCATAGTGAATGAGGATCATGGTTGGTGAAGAAGATGACTGCATGCGCCAAACCTAGCGCGATCGGTTGACCGGCGCACGAATGGGAAACAGCGCGGGAAAACTTTTCCGCACCGCGGAGATAATTTCCGATACGGCGATATAAGAACCTAGTTATTTCAACATGTTATGCAGTGGCACCCTCCATGCTTACCCAAGGGAACCATTTTCGACGAGGTACCACCATGCTCAAAGCGACATACGATCCGACAGCCACCAGAGCGGCACAGGCCGCCAGCCAGCGCAACACCGATCTGGGCAAGAAGGATATCTTCCTCAAGCTGCTGGTGGCGCAGATGAAGTTCCAGGATCCGCTCAAACCGCAGGATCCCACCAAGATGTCGTCGCAACTGGCACAGTTCAACACCCTTGAGGCGGCGCTGAACGGCAACAAGCTGCTGCAACAGCTGGTCGATGCGCAGACCTCCGGCAAGAGCAACACCGCCTCACCCGCCTCCTACCTCGGCCGGATCGCCACCATCCCGATCAACTCCCTGCAGTATGCGGGCGGCACCCAGAGCTTCGATGTCGGCCTAGCACAGGATGCGCAACAGGCGCTGGCGGTGATCAGCGACAGCAACGGCATGCCGATCCGCTCCATCAACCTCGGCGCGCTGGTCGCCGGCACCCATCCAGTCACTTGGGACGGCAAGGATGACCAAGGCAATCAGGTCGCCAGCGGCGATTACCAGCTCAAGGTGGTGGCGGCGGATGCCACCGGCACCCCGGTCGATGCCCAAGCGCAACGCTCCGGCAAGGTCACCTCGGTTCGCTTCACCCCGGGCGGGGCGCAACTGATCGTGGGTGGCAAACCGGTTGACCTCGCCAAGGTCAGCGAAATCGCCATCTAGGAGGTCGCGGCAATGGGGATGTTCAACTCACTCTACACCTCGAAAAGCGGGATGATGGCCTTTTCCGAGGGCACCAATGTCATCGGCAACAACCTAGCCAACACCAACACCATCGGTTTCAAAAGCAACACCGTTCTCTTCTCCGATGTGATGAACAAGGCGGTCACCGGTTCATCGTTCGACGCGGCGTCGAAGTTCGCCGGAGTGCAGGTGGCCAAGATCGGGCGCGACATGAGCCAGGGGCAGATTCAGAGCACCACCACCAGCACCGACATGGCGATCAGCGGCAAGGGGCTGTTCGCCCTGAAAGACCCGCTGACCGGCAACACCTACTACAGCCGCGCCGGCTCGTTTTTGATGGACAAATCCTTCAAGCTGGTCAACAGCCAAGGGATGGTGTTGCAGGGGTGGCAGAAGGATGCGACCGGTGCCACTATCGGCACCACCCCGGTCGATATTGATATCGCCAAGTTCTCCGGCGCCGACCCGGTTGCCCTAGCCAACAAGAACCAGATCAACATCGCGGCAAAGGCGTCAACCGCGGTCACCGTGGGCTCCACGCTGGCGGCCAACGCGCCGCGCCCAGCAACCCCGCTGTTCAACGCCAACGACCCCACCAGCTACAACTTCAAAACCGATGTCACCCTCTACGACGCCAACGGCACCAAACACATCGCCAGCCTCTTCTTCGTCAAACAGGGGCAGGACGCCAACGGCAACGCCGTGTGGGATTGGCATCTGGCGGTGAAAGGTGATGAGGTGGTCGGCGGCAGCGCCAACGACGCCAACACCCTGATTGAGGTGGGTGGCAGCTCCTACGCGGCGGCGGCAACCATCCCCGCCGGCACCACCCTGCCGGAGGGCACCATGATCGCCCCCGGCACCACATTGAGCGCCGCGATCACCGCGTCGTTCACGCTCACCGATCACAACGGCAACAGCGCCACCATTCCCGCGGGCAGTTGGACAGCCAACAGCACGCTGGCGAGCGTCGCCGCCGCGAACGGCCTCTCCAACACCGGGTTTTACCGGGTGGGTGCCGGCGGCCTCACCGCGCCCGCGGCGACCGTGGGCGGCACCAACCCCCTGATTCAGCTTCCGGCCACCGCCTCCACCGTGACATCGGGGGTGGTCAACCCGGCGGTCGCGGCGACCGCCCAGCGGCTGGAGTTCGATGGCACCGGGGCGCTGGTCAACGAGTACGCCGTCACCACCGCCATCCCGTGGGGCGGAGGGGCGACGGCGGGCGCCGTGGCGTTCAACTTCGGCGCCGCCACCACCATCGACGCCCAGGGGACAACCGGCAGCGGAACCAACGGCACCACCCAGGTCGGATCGAGCTTCGCCGCCAACATGGTCACCAGCGACGGCTACGGCCAAGGAACCCTCGACCGGCTGGAGACCGATGGCACCGGCGTGATCCACGGCATCTTCACCAACGGCCGCCGGCTACCGCTGGCGCAGGTGGCGCTGGCAAGCTTCAACAACCCCACCGGTCTGGATCGCATCGGCAATAGCTTGCTGCGCGAATCTTCCGGCTCCGGCAAGGCCACCATGCTTGCTCCCACCACCAACAGCATGGGCACCATCATCGGCTCGGGGCTGGAGCAGTCGAATGTCGATCTCGCCAACGAGTTTGTGAAGCTGATTGTGCTACAGCGCGGTTACGAGGCCAACTCCAAGAGCTTCACCACCACCGATCAGATGCTGACCCTGCTGGCGCAGCTCAAGCGCTAACCGCTGTTAGCGCCCCGCCGACGACCGTCTCGGCACCTCTGCCTCCGGCTGCATCCCACCAGTTGGCGCGGCAACAACTGGGTCATCGGGGGCGTTTGGGCGCGAAACGCAGACACTGCTCGCCGGAGGCGTCCCGCACCTCCAGCGACGGGATCCGCTTCGATTTGAAGCCGAACGCACGGCATCCGTAGGGTCTCTCCGGCTCCCAAGTGATCTGCAAAAAGCGGCAGTGCATGCAGTTCGGCCCCCGCTGTTGCTTCTGCTGAACCGCCATCCACTAACCGTCAATGTCGATCTGTAGCATGCCGTCGCACTCGCGCACCGGAAAGGTCTCGATCGCCTCGTAGGCGGGAGGCGAGAGCGGCATGCCGCTGCGCAGTGAAAAGCGGGCGCCGTGGCGCGGGCAGGTGATCTCATCCCCATCCAGGCGGCCGCAGGCGAGCTCGCCGCCATCGTGGCTGCAGCGATCCTCGATCGCCACGACGGCATCGCCAAGGTTGAACAGCGCCACCGGCCCGATCTCGGTTTCGATCACGCAATGCGCTCCCTCCGGCAATGCCGATCGCTGTATCCCATCCACCCATGTTGCCATGCTCTGTCACCTCACTGTTTGCTATCTCATGACGACTTCGCAAGAAGTCCGTCCGTGGCAATTCGCGGTTGGAAACCGCGCTCACAGCCTGTAGGAGGGGAATCCTTTCCCCGAACCCATCCATGGCCACGATGATGATTTTTGTCGAAGCCGTCATCCCATAACCGGGGCAAACTCCACCCTATTTATTCCCGCTTGCCAAGCGGGAATGGGCTTCTATCATGCGCGCCCCTGTTTTGGACTACCGATCTGGAGAAGTGCCACTGTGACATCAAATCATCGCTATCTCATTGCCGGAAACTGGAAGATGAACGGCGTGCTGGCTGAAGCGCGGGAGTTTGTGCGTGGAATGGAAGAAAACCCCGCTCCGGAACGGGTCGAGGTGGCGCTGATGCCCCCCTTCACGCTGCTGCATCCGTTGGCAGAGAAACTGAGCTCCCGCGGAATCCGTCTGGGCGCGCAGAATGTCTATTACGAGCCCAAGGGCGCCTTCACCGGCTCCATTTCACCGCTGATGCTACGCGACGCCGGCTGTCACTATGTGATTCTCGGCCACTCCGAGCGGCGCGATATCATGGGCGAAAAGGAAGATACCATCAAGCACAAGCTGCTGGCCGCGTGGGATGCCGGACTGGAGCCGATCCTCTGCATCGGAGAACACTTGGAAGACCGCAAGGCTGGCACCACCAACAAGGTGCTGGACCAACAGTTGGCAATCCTAGAGGGCAGCGACAACAGCAAACCGCTCACCATCGCCTATGAACCGGTGTGGGCGATCGGCACGGGCGTCACCCCCACCCTCGATGAGGTACGCGAAACCCACGCGTTTATTCATGAAAAACTGCAGGGATTCGGGCAGGATCGCCGGGTACTCTACGGCGGCAGCGTCAACCCGAACAACGCGGCCGAACTGTTGGCACTGCCCGGCGTAGATGGCGCGCTGGTCGGCGGCGCGAGCCTAAAGGCCGACTCATTCTCGCAGATCGTTGTGGCCGCAAGCAATCTGGATCGCTAGGTTTTAGGAGACTATTACAATGACAACCTTGCTGGTAGCCCTGCACATTATCGTCGCGCTGCTGCTCATCGTGCTGGTACTGATTCAACAAGGGCAGGGTGCGGACATGGGCTCCTCCTTCGGTGGCGGCGGTGCGCAAACCCTGTTCGGCAGCCGTGGCTCCGGATCCTTTCTGGGCAAAGTCACCGGGGGGCTGGCCGGCGTGTTCATGCTGACCAGCCTGTCGCTGGCCTTTTTTACCCAACAACATGCGGGCTCCGCCGTGGAGCGGGCGGTCATCCCCCAGCAGCAGCCGGCACCCGCGCGTCAAGGGTTTGACTCTTCCAAACTGAAGAGCAACCCGGCCAAGGCTCCGGCGCAAGACAAACTGCCCGCAGCCGAGTAGCCTCCGCGCTTGATCAAGCCGTGCATGCTCGTATCGTCGAGCATGCACGCAAATGCCGATGTGGTGGAATTGGTAGACACGCCATCTTGAGGGGGTGGTGGGGAGACCCGTGCTGGTTCGACTCCAGTCATCGGCACCATACATCAGTCTAACGGTGGCTAACACCGTCTAGCAAGCCCGCTGAAATAGCGGGCTTTTTCTCTCTCTTGCGTCTAACGCCGTCTAGCAAAGAGGACGCCCCCGCAAAAAGTCGGCATCGCGGCCATCCGTGCCCCTCGCCCTGCGGGCGCCCCGTTGGGTCGTCCAATCCGGCTTTCCTGCCGGATTGTAAGGAAGGTGAAAATCGCATTTTTCGCCTTCCGTCAAGCAAAAAGTCCATGGACGGACTTTTTGCGATCTGCTCATCTATGCCA
>WFMN01000217.1 GCA_015489095.1 Mariprofundaceae bacterium
TACGCTGGTGGATGAACTCCTGCCCCATTTCGAGGACAAACTCCACCCGGCGGTTTTTCGCCCGCCCCTCGGGCGAGGCGTTGCTGGCGCGCGGTCGGGTGTCGCCGTAGGCGGAGGCGTGCAGCTTTTCAGGCGGGAGCCCTAGGTTGATCAACTGCTCCACCACCGACACCGCCCGCGCCGCCGACAGCGCCCAGTTGGAGTGAAACCGCTCGGTGTTGATCGGGATGTTGTCGCTGTGACCCTCGACATTGATCTTGGTGTCGCTGTCGCGCAGCACCTTGGCCAGCTTGGTCAGCGCAGCCAGCCCTTCGGGTTTCAGTTCGTCCGACCCCGGCGGGAAGAGCAGTTGCGCATCCATCTGCAGCCGCACCTGACCCGGATCGACATGGACATCGACCAGCCCGCCCAGCGAGTTGGAGCCGATGATCTTCTGCATCGACTCGCTCATGCCCGATTTCTGCCCGTGGCGCTTGACGGAAGCATCCATGGCGACCGGCTTGCCCGGTGTCGCCTTGGTCTGCACCTCCTTCTGTTTCCCCTGCAGATTCACCCCGGCCTTGGCGTGGCTTAACGCCCCCATGATGACAAAAAAGGCGAGCAGCAGCGTCATCAGATCGAGATAGGCCACCATCCAGCTATCCTGCTCTAGCTGCTTGTTGCTCTCCTTGGTCCCCTTGGTGGCATCCATGCGGTTGCGCATGGCGTGGTGCTGCAACCGCTTCAGCGCCCGTTGCCGCGCTCGCTCTTGGTTCATGAGATCCCCCGTGTGGAGCAGACGGTAAACACCATCTCCCCCTTGCGTATGCGGTAGGGCTGCTCCGCCGTCGGCGTGACCACAAGGTTTTCGCCCTTCGGGTAGAGCGCACGAAACGCCCGGATCGGTTCCGGGTTCAGCTTGTCGGGATTGATCTTGCACTCCACGGCATCCACTTGGTCGCGGCCGCGGCGAACGACAAAATCGACCTCGCGGCGCGATTTGTCCTGCCAGTAGAAGAGGTCGGCGTCATCAAAACGGAAACGCAACGCATCGAGCACCAGATGCTCCCAGAGCAATCCCCGGTCATCGTCGCGGATCGTATCCCAGCCCTTTTCGAAGGTCACAAAGCCGGTGTCGAAGGCGTAACATTTCGGTCGGCGCGTGATCTCCCGCTTGCCTCCGCCATGGAAGGGAGAGAGCAGGTAGAGCGCATGCGCGATCTGCATCGCCTCGATATGCGCCTTGACCGTGGGGCGGCTCAACTCGCTCAGGCTTGCCAGCCGGCCGTAGTCTAGCTGCCCTCCGCTCTGGCGTAGAAGCAGGCGAAACAGGGCGAGAAATCCCTGCCGATTGCGGATGCCAAACAGCTCCTGAATGTCCCTCGCGTAGAAGCTGTCGATCCATTCGTTGAACAGGGAAGGTTGCTTGTCCGCCGCCAGCAACGCTTCCGGAAGTCCGCCATGCAACAGACGACGGTCAAGATTGCGCACGCCAAACGGCTCTTCGCACTCCTCCCACAGCACCGGGCAGAGGTGAATCGCCTGCTTTCTTCCGGTGAGCGAATCGCGGAACTTGCGCGTCGCCGCCAGCGTGGAGGAGCCGGTGGCGAGCACCTTCAGGCGGGGATATTCATCTGCGGCGATTTTTAGCAGACGGCTGGGATCATCGAGATGATGTACCTCGTCAAGAATCAATACGCTGTCTGGCTCCTGGCTGCCCAGAAACAGCTCGGGATCCTCCAGTGCCCGCAGCGTGGAGGGAAGATCGCAGTTCATGTACAGCGCATCGGGCAGCATGCGGCTCAGGGTGGTTTTTCCCACCCGACGCACGCCGGAGAGCCAGACGATGGAGCGGCGAGCCCATGCCTGTTCGATACGATTCAGCCAGATGGTGCGCGAAATCATCAGCGAAATTTACATATGGACGACCATTTGTAAAGTACAGTTTCGTTGCTTGTCACGATTCGCTATCCTTGCTCAGGTTGGCCGGCATGCGGGAGAGGGCGTCCTCCTCATCGCGCACGCCGCGCAGCTCATCCTCGTGCTGGGTGACAAACGATTTCAGCGTTTCGCGGATGAAGGCCGGGCTGCGGTTCTCCGCCAGCAGAATGGTGCCCTCCATGATCATGTGCATCACCATCACCCTTGCTTCGGTGCGGCGCTCCAGCTTGATGGCGATCGGCTTGAAAATCAGGTTGGAGAGAATCAAGCCGTAGAGGGTGGTCATCAGCGCCACCGCCATATTGTGCCCGGTGCTCATCAGGTCGGGGCCGTTGACATCATAGAGCATGTTCACCATGCCGACCAAGGTGCCGAACATGCCGAACGCCGGGGCGTAGGTGGCCATGGTGTGGAACACATGCGCCTGGGCGTGTTCACGCTCCTGCAGGCGGCGCACCCGCCAGTTGAGGATGCTCATGATCTCCTCCTGCGGGGTGTCGTCGGCCACCAGTTGGATCGCGGTACGCAAAAACGGGTTCTCGATGCGGTCGAGCTGATCCTCGATGCGGGCGAAATCGCCGCGCATCCGCAGGCGGGCGGCATTGGCCAGTTCGGAGACATCCTGACGGATGGAGTACTCCTCATGGCGGAAGACATAGCCGATGACGCGCGAAACCTGCTGCAACTCATACATCGGGAAGCTGATCAGGGTGGCGGCGAGGGTGCCGCCGACCACCACCAGCAGCCCCGGGCCGTTCACATAGACCCCCGGCTGCACCGAGGAGAGGATGATGGAAAGCACGATCAGCGCGATGCCGACGAGAATACCGATAACAGTTGAAAGGTTCATGGTTGATGGTTCCTGTTGATTGAATGGGCTACGACGATCCCATCAGGTTGGGTTTAATGCGTACCTTGTCAAACGCCGCTTCGACCGCGGCATCCACCCGCTGGCGCAACTCCGGCACCCGGGCGATGACGCGCACGCAGTCGAGCGGATCCGCAATGCCTTTGACCTTCAGCTTGCCCAGTTCGCGCAGCTCGAAGTCGTAGCGCTTGCCGCGGAAGCTGGCGGCGGGGGCGATCACTTGGTTTTTTCCGCCAACCCCCGCCATGCGGGAGGCGATGTTCACCGCGTCGCCGATCAGGGTGAACTCCATCCGCTTGCTGGCGCCGATGTTGCCGACGATCACCTCACCCCGGTTCATGCCGATACGGAAGGCGACAGCCTCGCCGTTGGGGCGGCGCAGATCGAGCTGCTGGCAGATCTGCGCCATCGCCAATCCTGCCAGCGCCGCCTGCTCCACATGGCGCTGGTGTTCGAAAGGGTGGTTGAACACCGCCATCACCGCGTCGCCGATATACTTGTCCACATGGCCGTCGAAGGCGGTGATCACCTCGTGAAACAGCTCGAAAAACTGGTTGATGACCGCGACTACCCGTTCCGGCTTGGCGCGGTGGGAGAATTGGGTGAAATCGACCATGTCGGCGAACAGGATGGTCACCTCGCGCTTCTGGCTGACGGGGCCGCGATCGCCTTCGTCAAACAGGCTGGCCACCAGCTCCGGATGCAGGTATTTGCCGAACCGGTCGCGCACCTGCTCTTTATGCTCCAGCTCGGTCACCATGCGGTTGAAGCGGGCGGTGACATCGCCGATCTCGTCGTTGCTCACCACCGGTAGCGAAACGGAGAGGTCGCCCTTGGCCACCCGCCCAGTGGCGGCGGCGAGGCGCTCCAGCGGCTTGCTCATCTTGCCCGCCAGAATCCACGCGCCGATCAGCGCGGCCAATAGAATGGCGCCGGCGATCATCAGCATCTGGTTGCGGGTTTGCCGCAGTTGGTTGCGCCACGCGGAACCGGAGAAGCGCACGATGAGGGTGCCCAGCGGGATGTCGGCGTAGCGCACGGCGGTGGCAAACCACAGCCCGGCGATATTCAGGCGGAAGATCTTGGAATCCTCCAAGGTGAGCGCGGTGACCTTCGGCGGCAGCGCCCCTTCGCCATAGACCTCGGTGTGGCCGTCGTTCCATTTCAGGTGGATCTGTTGGATGGCGTCGCTGCTGTCGATGAAACGCGACAGGATGCGCTCGGTGGCGCGGCTGTCGTGGCTGGTCATCGGCAGCTTGATGGCGTCGCGGATGATGGCGACCAGCAGCTTGGCCTGTTTCTGCTCGCGCTCCAGCCCGGCGTGCTGCTCGATGTCGAGCACAAACGCCGAAAGGCCGACCACGGTCATGACGACGGCAAAGCCGACGAACAGCCCCCAGCGCCAGCGGATCGGGATGCGCGCTCGCCACTTCGCGCTCTGTTTGCGGTCGTTTTTATCCCAACTGATCTCCATGGCGGCGCATGGTAGCAGAAGGGATCACGCACTTCCCGCGGGGCTCCCCTTCGGTCGGGTGGCCGACCGGAGGGGAGCGAATGGCGACCCTGTTTAGAAGTGGTAGGAGAGCGAGCCCATGATGCCCCACAGCTTGGCCTTGTTGTTGGGGCCGAGTGCGGTGCCGAGCTTCACATTGGTCCAGTACTGTACCCATTCGGCACCAGCGGCGAGCCGATCATCCAGATGGAAATCGCCGCCAAGGCCGTAGCTGAATCCTGTTTTGGACTGGGATTTGGCGGTGCCGGCCGTCGTTTTCTTGAAGTTGGCGGTGGTGCCGCCGAGCAGCGCATAGACCTTGAAATCGGGGGCAAGGGGCATCTGTAGCTTGGCTAGGTAGGAGATGAAGTAGCTATCCGACAGCTTGGTGTTGCCTTTGGTGCCGGAGCTTGAACTGCCGATGCGCAGCTCCGCGCCGAGGTTATCGCCGATATCGGCTCCAAGCTTGGCGTAACCACCGAACACCGTGCTTTTCTGGCTGTAGCCGGCGCTGTCTCTCAGCTCCAGCCCGAACGCGCCTGCCGCGAAGCCGGTGTAGGGGCGGATATCAAAATCGCCATCGGAATCGACGCGGATGTCGTTGTCGCCGTCCAGATCCTGCGCCTCTGCATTGGCGAGCGGCAGCGCCGCCAGACAGAGCGCCGCGATGGTGATGTGTAGGTATTTACGCATGGTGAGTTCCTCCGAGGTATGTATTGTTCCGGCCAGCCTATCGCCGCCAAAGAGGCACGCAGGATGTTGTTGGTGGGTGAATGGATGATGAAATCCGGTTAGGTTTCTTGGCTCCATCGTAGAGGGCGTGGTTGCGAAGCGGCAATTCGCGGTTGGAAACCGCTCCTACCGTCCGTAGGAGGGGACTCCTTTCCCCAAACCCATCCGTGGCCGCGATGACGACTTCTTGCGAAGTCGTCATGGATGATCCCATCGCAAAAAGTCCGTCCGTGGACTTTTTGCTTGACGGGAAGCGAAAATTGCGATTTTCACTTCCCTTACAAACCAAGCACTTGCTGCGCAAGCGCTCGGTTTGCGCGGCCATCCGTGGCCGCGATGACGACTTCTTGCGAAGTCGTCATGGATGCCCCTGTTGCGATGAGTCCAATATTGGAGTCCGTCCAAGATGATCGCACTCGCCCATCGCATCCAGAAGGTACAACCCTCGGCAACACTCGCCATCACCGCCAAGGCCGCCGAATTGCGCGCCGCGGGGCGCGATATCATCGCGCTTTCGGTGGGGGAGCCCGATTTTCCGACCCCGGACGCCGCCCGCCAGGCGGGCATCGACGCCATCAACAGCGGCTTTACCCGCTATACCGCCGTGGCGGGCATCCCTGAACTGCGCCAGGCGGTAGCCGACAAGTTTCGCAACGACAACGGTTTGGATTATCAGGCCGCCGATGTGCTGGTCTCCACCGGTGGCAAGCAGTGTCTCTACAACCTGCTGCAGGCGATGATCAACCCCGACGACGAGGTGATTATCCCCGCTCCCTACTGGGTCTCCTATCCCGATATGGTGCGGCTGGCCGAGGGGAAGCCGGTGATGGTGGCGACCACCGCCGCCAGCGATTTCAAGATCACCCCGCAGCAACTGGAGCAGGCGATCACCCAGCAAAGCCGGCTACTGGTGCTCAACTCCCCCTCCAACCCCACCGGCATGGCCTACTCGGCGGCGGAGCTCGCCGCGTTGGGCGAGGTGGTGCGCCGCCATCCGCAACTGGCGGTGGTGAGCGACGATATGTACGAGAAGATCCTGTTTGATGCCAAGCCATTCGCCACCTTCGCCCAAGTGAACCCCGACCTGAAGGAGCGCACCATCACCTGCAACGGCGTCTCCAAGGCGTGGTGCATGACCGGCTGGCGCATCGGATTTTGTGCCGGGCCGCGCCATCTGATCGCCGCCATGGCCAAGATTCAGGGGCAGAGCACCTCCAACCCCAACGCCATCGCCCAGAAGGCGGCGCTGGCCGCGCTCACCGGCCCGCAGGATGCGTTGGCGGAGATGGTCGCCACCTACGCCGCCCGTCGCCGCTGGCTGGTCGATGCCTTGAACGCCATCGAAGGCGCCGACTGCCTGCTGCCGGATGGCGCCTTCTATGTGTTTCCCGCCGTTGCCGGCTGGATCGGCCGCACCACCCCGCAGGGCGAAACACTGGCCGACGATGTGGCGCTCTGTAGCTGGTTGCTGGAGGCGGCCGGGGTGGCGTTGGTGCCGGGAACCGCCTTTGGCGCGCCCGGGTTTGTCCGCTTCTCCTACGCCATTGAGCAGGAGCGGCTGGAGGAGGCGGTGCGCCGCATCGAAGCGGCGGTGGCGACCCTCGCCCACACCTGACCAAGGAGCAATGATGTTCACGCTTGACCCTGAAACCCCGATTTTTGTTGCCGGCCATCGCGGTCTGGTGGGATCGGCGCTGGTTCGCGCCCTGCGCGAGCGGGGGTGCCGCAACCTGTTGCTACGCAGCTCCCGCGAGCTTGATCTGCGCGATCAGGCGGCGGTGGAGCGGTTTTTTGCCGATCACAAGCCCGCAGTGGTCATTCTGGCGGCGGCCAAGGTGGGGGGGATCCACGCCAACAACCACTATCCGGCCGATTTTATTCGCGATAATCTGCAGATTCAGACCTGTGTGATCGACGCCGCCTACCGCCACGGCACGCGCAAGCTGCTTTTTCTCGGCTCCTCCTGCATCTATCCGCGCATGGCCGAGCAGCCGATCCGTGAGGATGCGCTGCTGACCGGGGCGCTGGAGCCGACCAACGAGTGGTACGCCATCGCCAAAATCGCCGGTATCAAGATGTGTCAGGCCTACCGCAGGCAGTACGGTTTCAACGCCATCGCCGCCATGCCGACCAACCTCTACGGCCCGGACGACAACTTCGATCTCGAACGGTCGCATGTGCTGCCGGCGATGATGCGCAAGTTCCACCTAGCCAAGCTGGTGGCGGCGGGCGATCTGGCGGCGGTGGCCGCCGACGAGGCGCGGCGCGGCACGATCCCGGAGGATATCGTCACCGCGCTGGGGCTGGAGCGCAGTGGCGATGGCTTCCGTCAGGTGGCTGAACCTAGGGTGCAACTGTGGGGCAGTGGCAAGGTGCTGCGCGAGTTTCTCCATGTTGACGACCTTGCCCGCGCCTGCCTCTTTCTGCTGCAACATCACGATAGCGAGCAGATCATCAACATCGGCTGCGGCGAGGATCAAACCATCGCCCGGTTGGCCGCCATCACCCAGCAGGTGGTCGGGTTCGATGGCGAGGTGGTGTGGGACAGCAGCAAGCCCGACGGCACCCCGAAAAAGCAGCTCGATATCTCCCACCTCGCCATCGAACCCGACCA
>WFMN01000218.1 GCA_015489095.1 Mariprofundaceae bacterium
CCCCCACCACCACGGCGAGGTAGAGCGTTGGTAGAGGATGCCGATCGATGGATCCCAAGTGCCGCTGCCAAGCTGCATGCCGTAGGGCAACAGCTCCTTTTTCCGCATCGCCAATGGGTGGGTGGTGTTGCGTTTATCGATCGATCCGGTGGGGATGGAGAGCCCGCCGAACAGCGACAGTTCCCGCGATGGGATCAGCCCATCGTCGGCGTAAAGCCGGTACTTGGCCATCAGCATGGTATCGGCATACCCCTTCGACTGCATGGTGAAACCGCTCTGCCCGGTGGTGTTGGCCATCATCGACGAAAAGCGCATCGGCATGCGGTTATCGACATACATCGCCATCACCCCGGCAAAGAAGTCATCGCTGAAGCTGTAGCCGGCAGCGAGATTGAGCATCCGCATATCCATCGATTCGGGCGCGGCCATATACTTGCCCGTCGCCTTGCCCATCATCACCGGCATGCCGAGCACGCTGTTGATATCGGTATTGCTCGTCCCGGTACGCAGACCGGACATGTGCATCATCATCGGCTGCAACTTCACCCGGAACTCGTGGGTCTCCGGGATGCCGCCACCGGGCACATTCATCGGCATGTTGCCGCCACATTTTCCGCAACAGAGGCCGATATAGGCCGCTGCCGGCTGCTGGATGGCTCCCACCGCCACCAGCAGAAATAACAATCTCCATAACATATTCATACCTCCAATTTATGATCCCATCGCAAAAAGTCCGTCCATGGACTTTTTGCTTGACGGGAAGCGAAAAACGCGGTTTTCACTTCCCTTACAAACCAAGCACTTGCTTGCGCAAGCGCTCGGTTTGCGCGGCCATCCGTGGCCGCGATGCCGACTTCTTGCGAAGTCGGCAATTCATTTGATTTATACAAAGAAATAGCGCTCACGCCCGAAGGGCGCACAACCGGTTCACACCACCCGTTTAGGATGGGTGGCTACATCACGCTGATTGGAGGAGGAGGGGTCGGCGGGGATCGCATCCGACTAGGATGGGATATGGTCAGCGCGACAGCATGAATCGTCGCCTTGATCACAACGAGTGCGCCATTGTGGATGGTGCACGGCTCCAGCAGGTAGGGCAGCACGCCCCCGTCATGATGACATCCACAGCCACACATCATAGTGGCAATTCGCGGTTGGAAACCGCTCCTACAGCCTGTAGGAGGGGAATCCTTTCCCCGAACCCATGCGTGGCCACGATGAAGACTTTTTGCGATCTGCGCATTGGATAAAGAGGAAACATCACACCCCACCCCAACCGGCAGCGAGGTAACGGTGCCAATGGCGACAACCAACACCACCGCGGCCAGCCGTTGCAGGGGGCGTGCCGATCGCATCATCGTGGCGGATACTTGGCCAGCTTGCGCTGCAGTGTGCGGCGGTGCATCCCCAGCTCTCGGGCGGTGGCCGACACATTGCCGTTGTTTTTCAGCAACACCCGCTGGATATACTCCCACTCCAGCCGGCTAGGGCTGAGCGGGCGCTCGGAAACCGGCGGCTCCGCTTGTGTATCCTGCGAGAAGGCGGCCAACACCGCATCGACCGATGCCGGCTTCGGCAGATACTGCACCGCACCCAACTTGGTCGCCTCGACCGCGGTCGCGATGCTGGCAAACCCGGTCAGCATCACCGCCCGACAATGCGGTTGCGTCGCCGCAAGCGCGCGCAGCACCGCAAGCCCTGAATCGCCACTCCCCAAGTTGAGATCCACAACGGCGTGGGTAAACCGCATCTCTCCGATCAGGGTGATGGCCTCATCGGCGGAGCAGGCGGTCACGCTCGCGATCTCGCGGCGGGTCAACGCCTTGCGAAACACCTCGCAAAACAGGGGATCATCGTCCACCACCAGCATCAACGGCTTCATCGGCTGCCCTCCCCCGCAACC
Organism: Mariprofundaceae bacterium; assembly: GCA_015489095.1. Classification (GTDB taxonomy): domain Bacteria; phylum Pseudomonadota; class Zetaproteobacteria; order Mariprofundales; family J009; genus S009-29. The sequence goes on from WFMN01000218.1 coordinate 1,904, forward strand.
GGCCACTTGTAGCCTTACCTCCGCCCCGCCCTGCTCCCGGTTGCGAACGCGCATCATCCCCGCCATCTGCTCCATCATGAAGCCGACGAGATAGAGCCCCAATCCCTTGCCGTGCGGTTTGCTGCTCACCGTCTCCTGACCCGCGACAGGTAGCACCGCTTCATCAAAGCCTGTGCCGTTGTCGGCCACGATAAGCTTCACCTCCCCCGCTTCCCGCGTCAGATCGACCCGGATCGCGGTCGCCCCCGCCTCCACCGCGTTATCGAGCAACACCTGCAGCGACTGCTCCATCATCGGATCGACCACCACCGCGGATAGTTCCCCCTGCCGCGTCAGCGCAAGTTCGGTTGCCGGGTGCTGGTTGCGCCACTTGGCGATGGTGGTCTCGACCAGCTCGGAGAGGGAAACCCGTTCGGCATCGCCGCCACCAAGCGCGCGCCCGCGTTCCGTCAATGTTGTCAACACCCGATTGCAGCGTTGAAGCTGCTGCAACAGCAGCGGGATCGTCCGCGCACGCACATCATCGCCGCCGGACTGCAACTCCTCCAACAGAATCAGCATGGTATTGAGCGGCGTCCCCAGCGCGTGGGCATCGAACGCCGCCTGCGCGCCGATGGCGGTCACCGCGCGCCGGCGCATGCTCTGTTGACGCAGCGCGGCAAGCTGCAACGCCTGCTGCCGTTGTTGCTCGACAATCCTCGCCACCACGCTAACGATCAGCACCACGCTCAGCACAAAGGAGAACCCCATCCCCACCAGATGCTGCTGAAAGCCGTGGGAGGAGCCGCCCCCACCGAAAAGGGGGATGTAGTAGCGCATCAACAGGGCGTAGAGCGCCACCACCACCGCCGCCAGCAACCACGCCTGCCTGCGTGGAAGCAGCATGCTGGCCACCATGACGGGGAGAAGGTAGAGGGAGATCAGCGGATTGGTATAACCGCCGCTCAAGTAGAGCAGCAGCGTCAACAGGATCACATCCAACCAGATCTGGACTACCACCACTGTGGCCGACATCGCCTGGCGGCGGTAGTGGTGCAGCAACACGAGGCTGCCCGCGACAGCCCCCAGCAGCACCGCGGCGATGGCGCCTTGGTGGGGCAGGCCACTACCCGTTGCCAACAGGTAGCCCATCAGCGCGGCAAACAGCGCCACTATCCCGCCCCGTATCACCATCAGGCGAACGAGGTAGCGCCTATTGCTCAAGTGTGTGACAACCATGGGCGAACCATAGCCGCATCCACCCCATCGCCCCATGCGACAGATTGTCGCAGCCCGATTTAGCGTGCGGCGACAGGCTACCTAACGCATATCGACAACAGCGGCGTTGAACCTCATCTCGCTTCCATCCCCGAGGTGCAACAGCAACAACACCTGTTCGCCGACACGCAGCCCACGCCTCAGCCCCATCAACATGATATGATCCCCACCGGGCGCGAAACGCATCTCGCCATGGGCAGCCACCGTCACCCGCGGCATCGCCTCCATGTTCGCGCGGTGCATCATCGCCTTGCGGCACACCGGGCTGCTAACGCCGACGATGGTCATCGGTTGCGCACCGGTGTTGCGCAGGGTGACATAGGCCGCGCTGCTGTCCGACACCGGCGGCACCAGCCGCACCTTGGCGTTGCTCGCCACCAGAGGGGCGGCATGACCGAGAGAAACAAGGCCGCAACAGGCCGCCACCATGAGAACGAAACGCAATATTTTCATATGGATACTCCTTGCATCACAGCCACGCACGCAGTGTGGCGGCGATGGTGGCCGCGCGCGAGCCATCGCCGAACAGCGCCACCGTCTTCCCCCGCGGATCGAGCAGATAGATGAAGGTGGAGTGGGAGACGACATAATCCCGCCGTTTCGGGTGCGCCGGCACCTTGTAGCTGACCCGCCATCGCCGCGCGATCTGTTGCAACGCCGACGGCGACGCGGTCGCCCCGATCATGCGATGGTCGAAAAAGGCGACATAGCGTTTGAGCACGCTTGGGGTGTCGCGCCTAGGGTCGAGGCTGATAAAGAGCAGTTGCACCCTCGCCTGCATGGATACAGGCAGCCTGCGCACCGCTCTCGCCATCAGCCCCAACGCCTGCGGGCAGGCATCGGGGCAGTGGCTGTAGCCAAAGTAGAGCAGCACCGCCCTGCCGCGCAGATCGTGATCCGTCACCACCCCGTCCGCACTCCGCACCTTGAACCCCCCATCCATGCCGTGGAGATAGGCGGGGATTGTCCGGGCGGTCAGCTGCTGGAACTGCGCCGCCGTCATCCACAACGCCGCAACGGCAACCAGCGCGAGCAGCGCGCGCACAGCCTGCCCACCCATCAGTGGAAAATCACCGAACCACACATGGGGCACAGCCTAGCCGCGCTCGCCACCGAGTGGAATGCGACAACATGTCGCACCCCCACGCGCGTGATGACATGGCGAATCGCGGTGCGGCAAGATAGCATTCGATCTTGGCGCCTGACCTTACCTCATCAACGCCGGGATGGTGGAATTGGTAGACACACGGGACTTAAAATCCCGAGAACTTCACTGTTCGTGCGGGTTCGACTCCCGCTCCCGGCACCACAAAGCTGTTTCACCCGGTATCATCAAGGCACCCAAGCTTCGGTTTAGGTGCCTTTTTTGTTGCCTTTTGTGTTCCATCCAGTAACACTGCGTTCCATCCAATATCGCGTCGGTTACGGGTACTATAACGGGTACCCGTTTTCCGGTAACGGGTACTGGCGTGAGATTCCAAAACGGGGAAGCACATTGGCAAAGGGACGCAAAGTAACTGAATTAACCACCATTGCGTGCAAAAAGGCACGCTGCCCGGAGG
>WFMN01000219.1 GCA_015489095.1 Mariprofundaceae bacterium
GAAAGCGCCTGTTCGCGGTTGGGAAACCGCTCCTACCGTGGGCGGGCGGCGGGCTGTTTTTTTCACCGCGGAGGCACGGAGGAAGAAGCGATTGTCATTCCGGCCTTCGAGCCGGAATCCATGTGGCGTGCGGTGTTGGTGGATGCCGGATCAAGTCCGGCATGACATCCTTCCTTCGTGCCTTCGTGGTTCAATGCTCTTTTCACCGCGGAGACGCGGAGGCGCGGAGAAAAGAAACCTGTCATTCCGGGCTTGACCCGGAATCCACATCGCCCCCTGTAGGAGGGGTCTCCGACCCCGAAAGCGCCTGTTCGCGGTTGGGAAACCGCTCCTACAGCGGGCGGCGGGCTGGTTTTTTCACCGCGGAGGCGCGGAGACACGGAGGAAAGAAAAGCATCGTCCGGGGCTTCGGAATCCACATCGCCCCCTGTAGGAGGGGTCTCCGACCCCGAATGCGCCTTCGCGGTTGGGAAACCGCTCCTACCGTGGGTGGCTGGCAGTGGCGCGGCGTCTGAGCGCCACGCCGGCGGCGGTGATCGCCACCGTCTCCCACTCGCCGTTGAGCGCCGCCATGCTGTGGGTCAGCGGCTGCAGGCGCGGCGCGCGGTAATCAAACACCATGTGGGTCAACGGCTTCACATTGCGCCGCAGGCGATCAATGTCATCACTCACCGGCGGCAAGGGAAAGACATCGCGGCGGGTGGCCAGCATGGTGCGCCCCGGCCACTGGCTGGCGGCCTGAAACGGCCGGTCGCGCATTGCGGCATCCTGGGCCAGCACGCTGATCAACATATCACTGGGAGATTTCAACCCACTGGGGCGAATCTGCGCCATCTGCTTCATGCTCTGCATGCATACCACCGCCACAACGGTCACCAGCAGCAGCACCAACCCCCGCTTGCCAATCAGGCTCGCGCCGCCGATGGTGGTGTTGAGCCGAATCAGCGCCGGCATTCCAAGGTAGTAGAGCAGGGTCATCACCATCGTCGCCCACACCGCATCGGGGTGAAACAGCCCGATCACCCCCGCCAGCAGCAGCGTGCCCGCCATCAGATCCAACCGCCGCCAGATCGGAACCGCCACCAGCGCAGCCAACAGCAGCAGCGCGATCAGATAGCCCAGCCAGTCGTGTGCGCCGTGGATCAGCGGCGATCCCAGCCAGATATCACTCAATACCCGCGGAATCGGCGTCACATCCTCCATACCGCTCCAGCCCCAGCGCACCAGCACCATCACCACCATGCTGATCGCCACCCCGATCATCACGATACGCTGCTTGCGTTGCTGATGCGGGATACGCTGCCAAGCCACCAAGAGCGCGATCGGCGCCGCCAGCCCCACGGGGTGGATCGACACCACCAGTGCCACCAGCACCAGCATCAAGAAGTAGTAACCAGGCACGGTCACCTCACTGCGGCGCAGCTTATCGTGCAGCCAATAGATGGAGATGAAGCCGAATAGCAGGTAGATGCCGCCCCCAACGCTGTCGCTCTGCATCAGGCAGAGCGGTGACAGCAGCAGCAGCCCCGTCGCCAGCATCGCCACCTCGTCGCCGTCGCGCGCGCAACTCCAGCGGTGCATGAACAGCGCGGTGGCAAACAGAATCAGCATGGTGAACACCTTGGCGGCGGCAAGGCTGCCCACCCAGTGGAGGCTCAACAGAATAAAGAGGATCGCGCGCAGGTCGGGCACGCCGAAGAAGGCGATGGGGTTGGCGATCTGGTGCACGATCGACCAGTTGATCAGCAGCGCCCGCGCCGCCCCCTCCTCGATACCGTAGCTATCGTAGCGGAACAGGTAGTAGTAGGCCAGCGCCAGCAGACAGAACCCCACCATCGCCAGATGACGGGGGCGCAGTTGGGAGAGGAGTGACTGTATCATGATGCGAATGCTGCCGCCAAGTGACGCAATGCGCGACAACCCGGCGCAGGCCGGGATCCATTGGCACCACAGCCCACATGGATTCCGGCTCGGAGGCCGGAATGACACGCCCCATCTCCCTCCGCGCCTCCGCGGTGAACAAGCATTGAACCACCAAGACACAAAGACACCAAGGAACTTGTCATCCCGGCGCAGGCCGGGATCCATTGGCACCACAGCCCACATGGATTCCGGCTCGGGGCCGGAATGACGAACCTTCCTCATTCCTCTGCGCCTCTGCGGTAAAATCCCCGGCGCAGCCTACATGGTTTCCGGCTCGGAGCCGGAATGACACGCCCCATCTCCCTCCGCGCCTCCGCGGTGAACAAGCATTGAACCACCAAGACACAAAGACACAAAGGAACTTGTCATCCCGGCGAAGGCCGGGATCCATTGGCACCACAGCCCACATGGATTCCGGCTCGGAGGCCGGAATGACGGGCTCCTTTCCCCCTCCGCGCCCTCCGCGCCTCCGCGGTGAGTAAAATCCCCGGTACAGACCCACATGGATTCCGGCTCGGAGGCCGGAATGACGGGTTACGCTTTTTCCTGCCCCACCGGTGGCGAAGAGATCTTCAACAGCGCACGCATGCCGTCGGCGTTGTTGGCGATCACATCGGCGATGGTGTAGCGATCGAGCACATCCATGAACGCCTTACGCGCCTCGAAAAAGACCCCGGTTGCGGGGCAGACCGGCGCGATGGGGCAGGTGTTGGTGGCGGGATCGAAGCACTCCAGCAGGTTCATGTTGGCCTCGAACTCACGCACCACATAGCCGACATTGATCTCGGCCGGCGCCTTGCTCAGGGTCAAACCACCGCTGCGCCCGCGCTTGGGATCGACCAGTTGATGGGCGTGCAACGCCCCGACAATCTTCACAAGATGGTTGTAGGAGATGCCATACGCATCCGCGATATCGTGGAGTCGCACCCGTTGTTCAGGAACCAACGCCAGATAGATCAGAATACGGAGGGCATAGTCGGTATAAGATGATATCTGCATGCGTCAAACACTAGCAACCCGTTCTTCTATTGCAACAAAAGAAGCATTCAAATCATACAAAATGATGGCAGCTATTGACACCACAGAGGCGCCACCTAGGGTGCAGCACCATGTGGCGGGGTGTGTAGATATCCCGCCGCGCCATGCATCACAAACCATCTAGGGAGGAAAACAACACCCATGAGCACACTATTTGAACAACTGGGCGGCGAAGCCGCCGTCAACGCCGCGGTAGATATCTTCTACAAACGCGTACTCTCCGACGCCTATGTCAACCGCTTCTTCGAGGGGGTGGACATGACCAAGCAGGCGGCCAAGCAGAAGGCGTTCCTGACCATGGTCTTCGGCGGCCCCAACAACTACACCGGCAAGGATATGCGCGAGGGTCACAAGCATCTGGTCAAGCAGGGGTTGAATGATTCCCACTTCGAACATATCCTCGCCCACCTGCGTTCGACCTTGGCCGAGCTGGGGGTGAGCGGCGACCTGATCAAACAGGTGATCGACCTCGCCGAAACCACGCGCGACGATGTGCTTGATCGCTAAAGGAGACCAATAGACCATGCATTTAGACGCTTTTATTCCCGCTTTTCTCATCTTCGCTGTTGTCGGGCTGGTGCTGCCGACCCTGCTCGCCACCATCGCCGATGGCTCCCGTGGCAGCGCGCCCGCCGGCGGTGGCGCGGCGCCGCAGTCGCTCTACGATCGGCTCGGTGGCGACGCCGCCGTCAACGCCGCGGTGGATATCTTCTACCGCAAGGTGCTGGGCGACCCCTTCGTCACCCCGTTCTTCGAGGGCGTGGACATGGCCAGGCAGGCCAACAAGCAGAAGGCGTTTTTGACCCTAGCCTTCGGCGGCCCCAACAACTACAGCGGCAAGGATATGCGCGAAGGCCATAAGCATCTGGTCAAACGGGGGTTGAACGACGCCCACTTCGAGCACATCCTAGTGCATCTGCGCTCCACGCTGGCTGAGCTCGGCGTGGCCGACGCGCTGATCCAAGAGGTGGTTGCGGTTGCCGAGAGCACCCGCAACGATGTGCTCGACCGCTAGCGCCTGAACAGACGCCCTCCTCGCGGAAGGGCGCGCACCTCGCACGACACAAGGGCGGAGAAGGGGAACCTTCCCCGCCCTTTCCTTTTCAAGATCGACCTTCCACACCACCATCCCATCTACCCACCGGAGATTTGTGCATGACCACCATCACCTTTCGTGACCACGCCTACGACTGCAACAGCGACGAGAGCGTCCTCGCCTGCCTGACGCGCCACGGGTTGACGCTCCCCTCCTCCTGCCAGAGCGGGGTGTGCCAAACCTGCATGATGCGCGCCACCGCAGGCAGCGTCCCGGAAAAGGCGCAACAGGGGCTCAAGCCGACCCAGAAGAGCCAAGGCTATTTTCTCGCCTGCGTCTGCATCCCGACCGGCGACATGACCGTCGAACAGGCGGATGCCCTCAACCAGTTCACCAGCACCGTGTGCGAAAAGTCGATGCTCAACGAGGAGATCATCCGCATCCGCATCGACAAGCCGGAAGGGTTCGATTACCACCCCGGCCAGTTCATCAACATCGTGCGCGACAACGGCGCGCTGGTGCGTAGCTACTCGCTGGCCAGCGTGGCCGACGAACCGCTGGAGCTGCATATCAAGGCCATCCCGGGCGGCGCGATGAGTGGCTGGGTCAAGAATCACCTCTCCGTGGGGGATCCCATCACCTTTCAGGGGCCGACCGGCGACTGCTTCTACCTCGACGGCAAGCCTGAGCAGACCATCACCATGGTGGGGGTCAGCACCGGGCTGGCACCGCTCTACGGCGTGGTGCGCGACGCGCTGGCACAGGGGCACCGCGGCCCGATCACCGTCTATCACGCCAGCCTCGCCACCGCCGGGCTCTACTACATTGAGGAGATGCGCGCCCTCGCCGCCGCCCATGACAATGTGCGCTATGTCCCCTGCGTGCTGCACGGCCCGGCACCGGAAGGGGGCGAGGTGGGGGCGGTCGATGCCATCGTCGGCGCCACCGGCGACTTCACCAACCACCGCGTCTTCCTCTGCGGCGACCCGCCGATCGTCAACAAGCTGCGGCAGAAGGTTTACCTCGGTGGCGCCCACATGCTGGAGATCCTCTCCGATCCGTTCGATCCCGCGCCCTCCGCCGGTAACGAACAGTAAACAAGCCGACCAGCGACAGCGCATCCACCCCACCGTGATCGCAACGCGATCGAAGTTTCATGCGATTTATTGACGAGGTAACCATCGAGGTTCAGGCCGGCAAGGGGGGCGCCGGCTGCGTCTCCTTCCGCCGCGAGAAGTACATCCCCAAGGGCGGCCCCGATGGCGGCGACGGCGGCGATGGCGGCGATGTGCGGCTGCGCGCCTCCCACGATATCAACACCCTGCAATACCTCTACCTGCGCAAACGGCTGATCGCCGAAAACGGCCAGCCCGGCAAGGGGCGGCGCAAACATGGCCGCAACGGCGACAGCATCGAGGTCGAGGTTCCGGTCGGCACCCGCATTCTGGATGAAGAGGGGGTGCTGCTGGCCGATCTGCTTCACGACGGCGACCACTTCGTCCTCGCCCACGGCGGCAAGGGGGGGCTAGGCAACAGCAACTACGCCACCAGCGTCAACCAAGCGCCGCGCTACGCCCAGCCGGGGCTGGAGGGAGAACAGCGCATCATCAAGCTGGAGTTGAACCTGATGGCCGATGTCGGCCTGCTCGGCCTGCCCAACGCCGGCAAATCGACCCTGATCGCCGCCGTCTCCAACGCCCATCCCAAGATCGCCGACTACCCCTTCACCACCATGGCACCCTCGCTGGGGCAGGTGTCGCTGCCGCAGGGCGATGGCTTTGTCATGGCCGATATCCCCGGCCTGATCGCCGGCGCCCACGAGGGCAAGGGGCTGGGCGACCGCTTCTTGCGCCATCTCCGCCGCACCCGCATGCTGCTCCATCTGGTCGATTGCGTGGACAGCGCGCAGCGCCCCATCCCCGACCAGATCGCCGAGATCACCGCCGAAATCGCCGGCTACTCCGACACCCTGATGGCCAAGCCGCGCTGGCTGGTGATCACCAAGATCGATGCGCTCGATGCCGAAGGGCGGCGGCAGCTCGACGCCGTCACCGCCGACATGGAGCTGCCGGTGTACAAGGTCTCCGCCGCCAGCGGCGAGGGGATCAAGCCGCTGCTGTTCGATATCGCCGCCGCGCTCAAGGATCAACAGCAGTGATCCAGAGCCGTCGCGACCTAAACCGCGCGCGGCGCATTGTCATCAAGATCGGCAGCTCGCTGCTGGCCGACGCCACCACCGGCGTGCGGCTCGATCGCATGCGCCACATCGCCCGCTGCGTCGCCCGCCTGCACCGCGACGGCAAGCAGGTCTGTCTGGTCTCTTCCGGCTCCGTCGCCCTAGGCAGGGTTCACCTCGGCTGGATGGGCAAAAGCCTGTCGGTGCATGAGAAACAGGCGGCGGCGGCGGTCGGTCAACCGCTGCTGATGCGCGCTTGGGGCGACGCCTTCGCCGACCACGCCATCACCCCGGCGCAGATGCTGCTCACCAAGGATGACCTGCGCCATCGCCGCCGCTTTCTCAACGCCAGCAACACCAGCCGCACCCTGTTTGACGCCGGTATCGTCCCCATCGTCAACGAAAACGACACCGTCATGGTGGAGGAGATCAAGTTCGGCGACAACGACGCGCTGGCCGCGCTGGCATCGCTGGTGATCGAGGCCAACCTGTTGATTCTGATGACCGATGTGAACGGCCTGCACGACCGCAACCCCCTCACCCACCCCGACGCCAAGCGGTTGCGCGACCTCCGCCACTGGGATGACGCACTGCTCGACATGGTCGATGGCGGCACGGAGAGCTTCGGCACCGGCGGCATGGAGAGCAAACTGCGCGCCACCAAGGTCGCGCTGCGCGGCGGCATCGCCACCGCCATGATCGATGGCTCCGACAACGACGCGCTGATGACACTGCTCGAGGGCGGCGATGTCGGCACCCTCTTCTACTGCGACGACGACCGCGCCACCCGCCGCAACCACTGGATCGCCGAGGTGCTTACCGTGGCGGGCAGCGTGACCGTCGATGACGGCGCCGCCAACGCCCTTAAGCGCCGCGGCAGCAGCCTGCTTCCGGTCGGGGTAGTGGATGTCGGCGGGGTATTCGACAAGGGCGAATGCGTGGAAGTCATCACCGGCGATGGCACGGTGATCGCCCGCGGGCTGGTCAACTACACCTCGGAGGAGATCCGCCGGCTGCGCGGCGTATCCAGCGACAAGATTGCACAAACGCTCGGCTATATGGATTATACCGAGATCATTCACCGCAATAACCTAGTGCTCAAACAGGGAGGGAACCACCATGGATAACAGCGAAGCAACCCAAGTCATGCAGCAGCTCGGCGGCCAGGCGCTGGCCGCGGCGCGCAAGATGCGCATGGCCGATACCGCGGCCAAAAACCGCTGGTTGACGCTATCCGCGCTGCGCCTGCGCCGCGAACGCGACCACCTGCTGAACGCCAACGCCATGGATCTGCAACAGGCGCGCGACAACGGCATCGACCCGGCGCTGATCGACCGGCTGGAGCTGACCACCGCCCGCGTCGAGGCGATGGCGGACGGACTCGATGAGATCGCCGCTCTGCCCGACCCGGTCGGCCGCATCGACGATCTGGTCTATCGCCCCTCCGGCATTCAGGTCGGCAAGATGCGGGTGCCGCTGGGGGTGATCGGCATGATCTACGAATCGCGCCCCAATGTGACCGCCGACGCCGCCGCCCTCTGCCTCAAATCGGGCAACGCCTGCATCCTGCGCGGCGGCTCGGAGGCGATCCACTCCAACCGCGCCATCGCCGCCTGCCTGCGCCGCGAACTGGTGGAGAGCGGCCTGCCGCAGGATGCGGTGCAACTGGTCGATCAGACCGATCGCGCGCTGGTGGGGGCGCTGATCAGCGCCAAGGGGCTGGTCGATATCATCATCCCGCGCGGCGGCCGCTCACTGATCGAGCGCATCGCGCGCGAGGCCACGGTGCCGGTGATCAAGCATCTCGACGGCATCTGTCATGTCTATATCGACGCCAGCGCCGACCTTGCCATGGCAACCGCGATCGCCGTCAACGCCAAAACCCACCGTTACGGGGTGTGCAACGCCATGGAGACGCTACTCATCCATGAGGAGATCGCCGCCGAGGCGATTGCGGCACTGGCGCCGCCACTGGCGGAGAAGGGGGTGGAGGTGCGCGGCTGCCCGCAAGCGATCGCCCACTGTGGCGACTGGCTCCCGGCCAGCGAAGAGGATTGGGCGACCGAGTATCTGGCGGCGGTGCTGTCGGTGCGGGTGGTGAAGGATATCGACGAGGCGATCGACCACATCGCCCGCTACGGCTCCGGCCACACCGAGAGCATCATCACCGAGGATTACCGCGCCGGGCAACGCTTCCTGCGCGAGGTGGACTCCTCCTCAGTGATGTGGAACGCCAGCACCCGCTTCGCCGACGGCTTTGAATACGGGCTGGGCGCCGAAATCGGCATCTCCACCGACCGCCTCCATGTCCGCGGCCCGGTAGGGCTGGAGGGGCTCACCTCGCCGTGACCTAGCACCACCCATTTCTGCGAGGTGAGCCCCTCCAGCCCGACCGGGCCGCGGACATGGAGGCGGTCGGTGGAGATGCCGATTTCGGCGCCCAGCCCGTATTCAAAGCCGTCGGCGAAGCGGGTGCTGGCGTTCCACATCAC
>WFMN01000220.1 GCA_015489095.1 Mariprofundaceae bacterium
ACGACCGCCATCCCCGCGGCAGGCGATCACCGGCTTAGCCCCCCGCAGCTTGAGCGCCGCCGCCAGCGCCAAGACAAACGGGGTTTTCCCACTCCCACCCACGGTGATATTGCCGACAAAGATCACCGGCAACGGCGGCTCCACCGCCCGCCGCGCGCGCCGCATCAGGTTGCGGCGGTTCACCCACTGGTAGAGCTCTGCTAGCGGCTGCATCCACCGTGGCGGCGGCAAATCGCGCCACCAGAAGCGCTCCACCCGTTGCGCCAACATCATCCTTGAGCAGATCGCAAAACCGTCATCCTTGCCGCACATGGCGGCGGATCTGCTTCATCACCGCCTGCAACACATCGCCATGCCGCGCCATCCACGCCGCCGCATGGCCGTGTAGCCGCAGCAGCGTCTCCGGCTGCCGCAGGAACCGGGTGATGGTCTGCGCCACCCCCGCGCCATCCTCGGCGATCACCGCGCCGCCCTCCCGCGCCATCTCCGCCATCAACTGACGAAAGTTCTGCACATAAGGGCCGGTAATCACCCCCCGCCCGCATACCGCCGCCTCCAGCGGGTTATGGCCGCCGTAGTTGGCGATACTGCCGCCGATCACCACCAGATCCGCGATGGTAAACAGCCCCGCCAACACCCCCATGGCATCGACCACCAGCACGCGATCATCGGCAGAGAGCGGCAGATGTTCGCTCCAGCGGCGCAGCGACAGACCCGACTGCCGCACCAGCGCCACCACCTCGTCGAAGCGCTCGGGGTGGCGCGGCACCACCACCACCAGCAACCGCTCTTCCACCTGCCGCCACGCGGCGAAGTGGGCGAGCAACGCCGCCTCTTCCCCCGCATGGCTGCTGGCGATCAGCAAGATCGGCCGCTGCTCCGACGGATCGATACGCTGCCTGAGTGCCGTGGCATCCACCTCGGGTGGCGTTACCGCCGTCTTCAGGTTGCCGCACACCACCACCTTCTCCTCGGCGATGCCAAGCGCCGTCAACCGCTCGCCATCGAGACGGCTTTGCGGCAGGAAGCAGGCAACCGGCGCCAGCCAGCGGCGCCACAGCCAGCGGGTGGCGTAATACCTAGGAAAGGAGCGGTCGGAGATCCGGGTGTTGATTCCGATCACCACCACGGAAGCGCGGCGGCAGGCGGCCAGCATCCCCGGCCAGAACTCGGTTTCGGTAAGCAGCAGCGCCTTCGGCCGCAGTCGGCCGATGAAACGGGTCATCAGCCCGGGAAGATCCCAGGGGAGGTAGGAGAGGGTGACCCGCGCATCCGCGATCGCCTCCGGCAGCAGCCGCAAGGCGTTGGCGAACCCGGTTTGGGTGACCACCGTCAGATGGATGCGCTCTCCGTCGGCGAGCAGCCGCCGGATCAGCGGCACCACCGACCCCACCTCGCCCATCGAGCAGGCGTGCAGCCAGATGACCCCCGGCCGATTCGGCGGTGGATCCAGCGTGAGCTGCTGCCGCCACTTGACCGCGGCGACCTGCGCGGTCAGCCCTTCTCCGGCCACTGACACTCCGCACGGATCACACACTGCGAACAGCGTGGCTTGCGCGCGGTACAGGTGTAGCGACCATGCAAGATCAACCAGTGGTGGGCGTGCAGCAGATAGCGCGCTGGAATCACCCGCAGCAACCCTTTTTCCACCGCCAGCGGGGTCGATCCCACCGCCAGACCGGTGCGGTTGGCCACCCGGAAGATATGGGTGTCCACCGCCAGCGTCGGTTGATGAAACAGGATATTCAACACCACATTAGCCGTTTTGCGCCCCACCCCGGGCAGTGATTCCAGATCCTCCCGCCGGTCGGGAACCTCCCCACCGAAATGGGTGAGCAGCCGCTCACTCAGGGCGACGAGATGGTTGGCTTTGTTGTTGTAGAGACCGATCGAGGCGATCAGCGGTTTGATCCCCTCCACCCCCAACGCCACCATCGCCTGCGGGGTATTGGCAGCCGCGAACAGCCGCTTGGTCGCCTTGTTGACGGCGACATCGGTCGATTGCGCCGACAGCACCACCGCCACCAGCAGCTCAAAACCGGTGCGATATTCGAGCTCGGTTGTGGGGTTCGGCCGCTCCGCCGCCAGCTTGGCAAACAGCTTCTCTACCACCGACCGGCGCACCTACACCCCCCGTTATCCGCCCATGCGCATAAAAGGGGATGAATGGTTATTTCTTCTCCTTGTCGCTAGAGAGGGTAAGCAGCATCTCCTTATGCTCGATCTCCCCCAGAGGATTGATCATCTCTTCGAGCAGGTGGACGCCGTGATCGTCAATCGAGGTGATTTTGCCGTTGTACTTGCCCATGTGGTTGCCCACTTCCACGGTATGCCCCTTCCCCTCGCTATCCTCGAACATCGCCACCCGCTTGCCGTGCGTAGCGTAGATCGCCACCAGCTTCAGGGTGGAGAGATCAAACTCCTCCAACGGCTCCTTGGGGCGGGAGGCGAGCTTGATCCTACGCGCCTGCAACACCTGATTGCTATGCTGGGAGACCCGCGCCAAGTACGAGGCGAACGGGTCGCGTAGCCGCTTAAGATTAAAATGGGGCGCGGTGGCGAGATGCTGCATCGCGTCGGGCAGCGCCTCCGATTTCACCAACGGCGCCACATACTTTCGACTCCAGATACGCTGGTTCAGCCGAAACCAACGCAGCAGCGCCTGCGCCTGCGAATTGCGGGAGACATTGAGCGATGGATCGCTAAACACCGCCTTGGGCACCACCTTCCATGCGTCATCCTCCTTATGCAGCAGCAACTTGGAGAGCTTCACCTTGTCCCGATCCGCCTTCGGCCGCTTTTGACGGATCACCACCAGCCCCCAATCGCCCTCGACGCGCACCGGTTCCAAGGGCTCCTCCTTGAGGTCGCCCGCCGACAGCAACTCCATCTTACGCGCCATCATCAGCGCCAGTTTCTCCTGCAATCGACCCTCGGTCGGGGTTACCAGCAGATCGTCAACCGCCGACTGCTTGCCATTCGCCGCCTCCTGCAAAAAGTGCATCGCCGCCACGCGAACCTGATCGCTGTCATCGGCGTGTGACGATGGCGCCACATTAGCCCAGCTATTTGCCGCCAAGATCGTCATCAACAGAATGGATTGAAAAAGCTTGTTCATCGCGTACCTCCTCGCCATACCACCCGGCGACCATCAAGGTCAAAGCCGCAGCTTACCAACCGGGTCAACACCTGGGGATAGAGCCGGTGCTCCTGCTGCTGAATCCGCGCCCGCAATGTTTCGGCATCGTCGTCATCCTCCACAGGCACCACCGCCTGCGCAAGAATCGGCCCATTATCAAGCACTTCATCCACCAGATGCACCGTGCATCCGCTCACCTTCACCCCGTGCGCCAACGCATCCTCCACCCCGTGCGCACCGGGAAAGGCGGGCAGCAGCGCCGGGTGGATGTTGATCACCCTGCCGGAAAATCGGCGCACAAAGCCGGCTGACAGAATGCGCATGTAACCCGCCAACACCACCCAGTCGCAACCTTCCTCGGTGATCACCTCGGCGCAGGCGGCGTCATAGGCCTCGCGATCATCATACGCCGCGGGATCGAGAAAGCACACCTTGGGCACCTGCGCCGCGCGGGCGATGGCAAGCGCGCCGGCATCACCGCGGTTGGTCAACACCAGCTCAACCCGAAAAGGGGCATCCCCGCCCGCCTGCCGCTTGAGGATCGCCGCCAGATTGCTCCCCTTGCCCGACGCCATCACGGCGATTCTGCTCTGCTCCGCCATCGTTAGATCAGGGTGACCGCGGCACCCTGTCGCCGTTCAATCCTGCCGATCGAAAAGACCCTTTCCCCCGCCTCATGCAACGCCGCCTCGGCTGCCGCGGCCTGATCGCGCGGCAGGATCACCACAAAGCCGATCCCCATATTGAAGGTGCGGTAGCGCTCATCGCGCGCCACTTCAGCAAACCCGAGCAGATAGTCGAACACCGCCGGCACCGGCCACGACGCGGTATCCACCGTCGCCGCCAATCCTGGTGGCAGAATCCGCGCGATGTTATCAAACAGCCCGCCGCCGGTGATGTGCGCATAGCCGTGCACCGCCACCGACGCCTGCGTAAGCGCCTTCACCGCCGGAACATAGAGCCTGGTCGGCGCCAACACGCCGTCGATGGCGGCGCTACCATCGCGTAAGGTGTCGCGCGCCAAGTCGGCACCGCCAACCTCGAGCAGCTTGCGTACCAGAGAAAAACCGTTGGAATGAACCCCGTTGGAGGCCAACCCCAACATCACATCGCCGTCGGCGATGGTGGAGCCATCGATGATCGCCGGGCGATCGACCACCCCCACCGAAAAACCGCCGATATCGTAGTGCCCCGGCGCATACATCCCCGGCATCTCGGCGGTCTCGCCACCCACCAGCGCGCAGCCACAGACCCGACACGCCTCGGCGATCCCCTCCACCACGCGCACCAGTGTCGCATCATCCAGCTTGCCGGTGGCCAGATAATCGAGGAAAAAGAGCGGCTCCGCCCCCTGTGCCGCCATGTCGTTGACGCACATCGCCACCACATCGATGCCGGCGACATGCGGTCGCCCATGCCGCTGCAACAGCAACAACTTGGTGCCGACACCATCGGTGGACGAGACCAGCACCGGCTCGGCCAGCGATGAAAAATCGGCCTTGAACAGCCCGCCGAATCCCCCCAGACCACCCAACACCTCGCTACGCCGGGTGGAGGCCACCGCCTGTTTGATCCGCCCGACAAAGGCGTTACCGGCATCGATGTTGACCCCGGCATCGGCGTAGGTGATCGGCGCCTGATCAGACATCCAGATTGCGCACCTTGAGCGCGTTGTCTTGAATAAAGTTGCGTCTTGGCTCGACCGCGTCGCCCATCAGGGTGGAAAAGGCCTCATCCGCCGCCACCACATCCTCCAGCGACACCTGCAGCAGAATCCGCGCCGACGGATCCATTGTGGTCTCCCACAACTGCTCGGGATCCATCTCGCCCAACCCTTTGTAGCGCTGGATCGACAGCCCGCGCCGCCCCTCTTTTTCCACCAGATCGGCGATATCCTGATACCCCTTCACCGGATGGCGCTTCTCTCCGAAGGCGATCTCCGCCCCCTCGCCCACCAGCGACTGCCCGTTGGCCGCCAGTTTCACCGCCTCGGCAAACTCCGCGGTCGATAGCAGGTCGTGATCGAGGCGAGAGATCTTCATCCGCCCATGATCCTTGCGCCGGAACTGCACCCAGAAGCCGCCGTTGTCCACATCCTCCAGCAGCGACCAACTCAGGGTTTCGTCCACCCGGCGCTCGTCGGCGAACGCGCGATCCAACTTGGCGAGCCGCTCCCGCAGCCGTGCTTCGTTACGCAGCATGCCAACATCGAACCTTCCCGTTTCCACCAGCAGGCGCAGCACGCGGAGATCGATCCGCTGCGACAACCGATCGAGCAGAAAACGAAGCCGATGGAGGCTCTGCACCGCGGTGCGCAGCCGATCGCCGCCCATCGCCGTCGCCCCCTTGGCGCTGTAGTAGCTGGCCTGCTGCAATCCCTCGTTGATCAGGAAGTTGAACAGGTCATCGTCCGAGGCGACATACTGCACCTTCTTCCCGCGCGCCACCCGATAGAGCGGCGGCTGGGCGATGTAGAGGTGACCGCGCTCCACCACCTCCGGCATCTGGCGGTAGAAGAAGGTGAGCAGCAGGGTGAGAATATGTGAGCCATCGACATCGGCATCGGTCATCACAATCACCTTGTGGTAACGCAACTTACTGATATCAAAATCCTCTTTTCCGATACCGGCACCCAGCGCCGTGATCATGGTACCGATCTCCTGATTGCCCAGAACCTTGTCAAAACGGGCTCGCTCCACATTGAGGATCTTCCCCTTGAGCGGCAGAATCGCCTGAAACTTGCGATCCCGACCCTGCTTGGCCGAACCGCCGGCGGAGTCACCCTCGACCAGAAACAGCTCGCACAGCGCCGGATCCTTCTCCTGACAATCGGCCAATTTTCCCGGCAGGCTGGAGACATCGAGCGCCCCCTTGCGTCTGGTCAAATCGCGCGCCTTGCGTGCCGCGTCGCGGGCGACCGCGGCATCGATCGCCTTGCCGATAATGCGCTGCGCCTCCTTCGGGTTTTCACCGAACCACTCCGACAACTTCTCGTTGACCACCGATTCCACCACCGATTTCACCTCGCTGGAAACCAGCTTCTCCTTGGTCTGCGACGAGAACTTCGGATCGGGAACCTTGACCGACAGCACCGCCGTCAACCCCTCGCGACAGTCGTCGCCCGTCAATGAAACCTTGGCCTTTTTCAATAGGTTATTCTCATTGGCGTAGTTATTGACGCAGCGCGTCAGCGCCCCGCGTAGCCCCGCCAGATGGGTGCCGCCATCGCGTTGCGGGATATTGTTGGTAAAGCAGAACACATTCTCCTGATAGGCATCGGTCCACTGCAGCGCCAGCTCGACCACCACCCCGTCGCGCTCGCCGTTCACCGCGATCACCTCCTGATGCAGCACATTGCGGGTACGGTTTAGGTGGGTGACAAAGGCGGAGATCCCCCCCTCGTATTCGAACACCACCCGGTTGTCGTTGCGCTCGTCATAGACCTCGATATGCACCCCGCTGTTGAGGAAGGAGAGCTCGCGCAACCGGCTGGTCAGGGTGTCAAACACAAAGTTGCGGTGGGAGAAGATCTCCAAGCTGGGCAGAAACCGGATCTCGGTACCGGTCTTGGCCGCGTCGCCCACCACCTTGAGGCGATCGGTGGGCTCACCCATCACATACTTCTGATAATGGGCCTTGCCCTGGCGGTAGATGGTCAGCTTCAGCCACTCGGAGAGGGCGTTCACCACCGAGACACCCACGCCGTGCAACCCACCGGAAACCTTGTAGGAGTTGTTGTCGAACTTCCCTCCGGCGTGCAGCACCGTCATGATCACTTCCGCCGCCGATACCCCCTCCTCTTCATGGATATCGACCGGAATGCCGCGGCCGTTATCCCGCACCGTGACCGAATCGTCCGAATGGAGGATCACCTCGATCCGGTCACAGTAGCCGGCCAACGCCTCATCAATCGCGTTATCGACCACCTCGAACACCATGTGGTGCAGCCCGGTACCATCATCGGTATCGCCGATGTACATCCCCGGCCGTTTGCGCACCGCATCCAGCCCGCGCAGCACCTTGATGCTGTCGCTACCATACTCCTCCTGTTGCGAACTGTTGCCTTCACGCTGTCCCATTCAACAATACCTCCGTTGGGTTTTCCAGACTGCTCAATCGTATCAACCGGTTACGCCCTTGTCTCCCCGTGTCGGCAATCGCCACCGCCTCGGGCGCCGTCAGCACCACCTGACCGGGGTAGCGGTAGAGCCGTTCCATCACCTGCTGTTGCCATCCCTGATCCAGCGCCGCAAAGCAGTCATCCAGCAGCAGCAGTGGATAGATGTGACGGCTTTCGGCGCGCAGCGCGGCCTCGGCCAAGCGAATCGCAATCGCCATCAGCTTCTGCTGCCCGTGCGATCCATAGCGCGCCACCTCGCGCCCATCGCGCACCAGCCCGATCCTGTCGCAATGGGGGCCAACCCGCAATGGGTGATGAAAAGAGGACAGCTTTTCAATCCATTGCGCATCACTTTCAGGGGCGGAAGTGGTGAGGGTTACCGCCGGTTCCGCGCCGATCCACCGCTCCTGCGCCAACAGCGCGTTCAGCTCCGCCACCAGTTGCCGGCGGGCGCCGATCCACGCCCTACCGGCGACCACCATCTGTTGGTTCCACGGCGCGATCAGCGCGCCATCCGCCCCCTGCCGCACCAGCCGCGAACGCTGCAACATCGCCCGATGGTAGTGGTGGTAGTGCGATCTCACCGACGGCGAGAGGGTCAACAGCAGCCGATCGAGCCACCGTCTGCGCACCTTGGGATCGCCGTCGATCAGCCGCTCGGACTGCGGCGAATCGACCACCAACGCCAGATGATCCGCCAACTCCTCCCTGCTTGCCACCGTCCGCCCCTGCAGCGCGATGGTGGTCGAGACGCGATCCCCCTTGACCCGGACATCCATCACCCCGTAGCGATGCCAACGCCCCTGCAACAGGTAGTGCGACTGCTGCCAGCAGACCAGATCACGCAGCTTGGAGCGGCGAAACGAGCGCCCGCACGCCATCAGGTGGATCGCCTCCAGCAGGCTGGTCTTACCGCAGCCGTTGCTGCCGTAAACCAGGTTGATTCCGCTGGAGAAGTCGACCGTGAAGGCTTGATGGCAGCGAAACGCCGTCAACGCAACGCGGCGCAGCTGTAGTGGAGGGATGATGGTGGAGGAGATAGGGCCGTTTCCTCGATCAACCGATCTTCAGCGGCATCACCACGAAACGCTTCTCGATACCGAGCGCGTGCTCGGTGAAAATCACCGGACTGACCTCGTCGCTAAACGCCATCTCCACCTGATCGGAGCTGATCACCGACAGCACATCGCGCAGGTAACCGCCGTTGAACCCCATGGTGAACGGCGCATCTTGGTAGTGGATCGCCACATAATCGTCCACCTGCTCCTGCTCTTGGTTGCTGGCGCTGATATGGACGGCGTTGTCGGCGAAATGGAGACGGATGTCGTGGTTGATCTCGTTCGCCACCACCAGACAGCGGCGCAGCACGGTGTCGATCTCTTTGTTGGGGAGCATGGTTCTGCGTGGGATATCCTGCGGGAACACCTCTTCGTAGAGCGGATAACGGGCGTTGATCAACACACTGGTGAGCATCTGCTCGCCGGCCACGAGAAAGATCTGATCACGGTCGAGAATCAGGCGGATATCTTGATCGACATCATCACACAACCGCCGCATCTCCACCACCGTTTTGGCCGGCACGATTACCTGAAATGGCTCCTCGATCGTCAGTGCGGGCACCAGCGGCGTCTGGCAGAAGCTGAGCCGGTGACCATCGGTGGAGACCACCCGCAAGCCATGGTCGGCGGAGAGCTCAAACAGCAATCCGGTCAAGTGTTCGCGGGTGGCGTCGTTGCTGATCGAAAACTGGGTCGATGCGATCATCTCCGACAGCACCACCGATGCCACGCGCACATCGAGCCCAGAGAGGGGAATCTGCGGCAGCGAGGGGAAGGCATCGGCGCTGATGGTGTTCAGCCGCATCACACTGCGTCCGCTGCGCAACTCCAGGCGATGGTTCTGCAGCATCAGATCGATCTGTTCGACATCCCCCCACTCCTTGAGCAGATCGTGCAGCTTTTTGGCATCCACCGAGGTCGCGCCGGGAGCGATGGTTTCGCCGTGTAGCGTGATCTGGGTGGTCAATTGACTGTTGGTGGCCATGATATGGATCCGATCGCCATCGGCCTGCAGGAGCAGGTTGGAGAGAGAGGGGGTGGTCACCCGCTTGTCCACGATGTTCAAACAGCGCTGTGTTGCCTGCATCAATGGCTTGCGATCGATCCGGATGTGCATATTCAACTCCTGAAAACTCTCTTACTTATAAAATAATCCGTAGTAGTAGGGAAACGCGATGGCTGTGGATGGGTTGTGATGGGGCTTTCCCATCAGCGGGATAGCCGAGCTTGCCGCTGTGGATAACCGTAGGGTGAGCGCTGTGGATAAGCGGTGATGAATCCGGCTGTATCGCGGTGCCACGCTTTCGCCCGCAAGTTGTTGTACTACTATCCACAGCTTCTCTTGCCCGTTGTACACACGCTATCACCGCTGTTTCAACCTGGCGATGATCCTATCTACTTCCGTTTTGAAATCATGATCTTCCTTCCGTTTTGTGGCGATCTTTCTCACTGCGTACAGGATGGTGGTGTGGTCGCGTCCGCCAAAGGCCTCGCCGATCTCCGGCAGCGACATGGTGGTCATCTCCTTGCTGATATACATGGCGATCTGCCGTGGCAACACGATATTCTTGCGCCGGTTTTTTCCCTTAATGTCGGCGATGCGAATGGAGTAAAACTCGGCGACACAGTTCTGGATATCGTCGATGGTGACCTTCTTGGTGGTCACATTGAGCAGGTCGGGCAGCACATTTCGCGCCAGCGGGATATCGATGGTGCGTTGATGGAAGGTGGCGAAGGCGGAGAGACGGGTGAGCGCCCCCTCCAGCTCACGTATGTTGCTGGTGATACGGGTCGCCAGCAGTTCACACAGATCTTGTGAGATCTCGATACCGGCGAGCTCCGCCTTGCTGGCGAGGATCGCCATGCGGGTCTCTAGGCTCGGCGGTTGTACATCGGCCACCAGCCCCCAGTTGAATCGGGAGCGTAGCCGCTCTTCCAGATGGTGCAGCGCGCCCGGCGGCTGGTCGGAGGTAAGCAGGATCTGCTTGTTGGCCTTGTGGAGGGTGTCGAAGGTATGGAAAAACTCCTCCTGGGTGGTCTCCTTGCCGGCGATAAACTGCACATCGTCGATGATCAGCACATCGACCTCGCGATAGCGCTGGCGAAAGGATTCGTTGGTTTTGCTACGGATGGCGGCGATGAGATTGTTGGTGAAGATCTCTCCGGAGAGAAAGGCGATGCGGCAGTCGGGGTCGCGTTCTTGGATCCGGTTGGCAACGGCGGTGATGAGGTGGGTTTTGCCTAGGCCCACGCCGCCGTAGATGTAGAGCGGGTTGTAGCGCATGCCGGGGTTGTCCGCCACCGCGAGGCTGGCGGCGTGACAGAACTCGTTGCTGGAGCCGACGATGAAGTTTTCGAAACGGAAACGGGACTGCCACTGCGGGCGGTGCTGCTGGCTGGCCGATGCCTTGGCGGGCTGCGCGCTGTTGATGCCCTCCATCATCGAGGGATCCACGCGGTAGCCCAGTGTGAAATGGTCGGGAAAATAGGAGGGGATCATCGATTGGATGGTATCGTGAAACTCCCGCCGGAAGCCATCCTCGAAGAAGCGGCTGGGGATGAGAATGGTCACGCTATCGTCGTCGATCACCACCGAGGTGTTGCGCACCCAAGCGTCGAATTTGGCTGGGTTGGAAGAGGCCTCCAGCGCACGGGTAAGCTGCAACCAACGGGGATCTTGAGACGAGGGACTCACGCTTTGAATCCTACACCGACCAGGCGTGAAGGCAATCTGGTGTTGCCTAGATCAGCATCGCTTCTTCCGCGGCCATGGACGGGTTCGGGGAAAGGATTCTCCTCCTACAGGCTGTGAGCGCGGTTTCCAACCGCGAATTGCCACGGACGGGCTTTTTGCGAAGTCATCAGAGACACGGAGGAAATTTTTGCGCATACGGGAAGAATCGGCGGTATTGTCAAAATAATGACACGAGAATCGATCACGACAAATGGTTGCGGGAATATTTATAATAACATGATAACATTGGTGAAAATTATATATTGTCGATGATTTTTCAGTGATGGCATATCGATTGCTTGCGATATGGTGTACCCCGATTTTGCATTCCATGATGCGAGGAGCGCGATATGAACAACGAAGTTTTGACATTGATCAACCATCCGGAACAGCATCTGTTCAACCAGATTTTGAAGCTGGCCGATTCGGTGCCGGAGAACATCAAGCAGCAGAAGTTGCTGGCGCAGGCGCTGGAGGCGGCGTCATCGTTGCAGCAGCTACTCAGCGAGCAGGCGGAGCAGATCAAGCATTTGACCCGGATCGCGACCTACGACCAGCTGACAGGGATCATGAACCGCCGCGGTTTTGAGATGGAGCTGGGTCATGTGCTCGAACGCGCACGCCGCTATGACGAACAGGGGGCGGTGATCTACATCGATCTCGACCATTTCAAGGAGATCAACGATACCTACGGCCACGCGGCGGGCGATGCCGTACTCAGCAAGGTGGCCCATCTGCTGGAGAGCAGCACCCGTGGCACCGACTATGTGGCGCGGCTCGGTGGTGATGAGTTTGTGGTGTTGCTGGTCAATGCCACCCGCGAACAGTGCGAGCGCCGGGCGCAGCTCATCGAGCAGAAGCTGAATAGCGCCACCGCCAACTGGATGGGGCACGATCTTCCCATCGCCGCCAGCATCGGGGTGCGCTTCTACGATCACGACCATTGCGACAGGAACCTGCTGGAGCAGGCCGATCAGGCGATGTACGAAGAGAAGCAGCGTCGCCACCAGGAGGTGGTCTCGCTAGACGGGTTCCGCGCGCGCCGATTGGAGGCGGTCGGCGGCGGGCTCTAGTTTTGCGCGGCCATCCGTGGCCGCGATGTCGGCAGTTTCATCCACGAACAGAGAGGCTGGTGGTTTTTCTCCTCCTCCCCTCATCAGCACCGCCACCAGCCTCTCTACGGTTGTTTCTCTTTGCGCTCCTCTTTCCGGGCGCGGATGCGCGCCCGCTTCTCCTCCACCGCTCGGGCGTCGCGTTTGCGCTGTAGCGGGCGGTAGATCTCCACCCGATCCCCCTCCCGTAACTGGTGGCCTAGCGGCACCAGTTTGGCGAAGATGCCCACCTTGTTGCGATCCAAATCAATCTCTGGGAACTGCTCCAAGATCCGGCTCTGGTGGATCGCGTCCTCCACCGTGGCACCGGGCTCCAGATCGACCGAGATCCGGTGTTGATCATGGGGCAGGGCGTAGATCACATCGACTTTCACCCCAGTGTCCGCTCCAACGCCCGCCGTTCAAAAGCGGTGACCATGGTGCGGCAGGCGGTGGCGAAGAGCGGCGACGCCACCATATCCAGCATCATGTTTTTGAAGGCGAACTCGATCGAGAAGCGGACGCGGCAGCGGCCATCGTCGATGGCGTCGAAGCTCCAGATACTCTCCAGAAACTTGAACGGCCCCTCGTGTAGGCGGATCTCCACTAGCTGATTCGGCATGAGGCGATCGACGGTGCTGAAGCGGTAGCGGATCCCCGCCAGCTCCGCTACCAACTCCGCGGTGATGGTGTCGGTGGTCTGCTTGAGGATGCGGGCATCGGCGACCCAAGGAAGAAATTGCGGGTAGGCGGGGATGTCGATCACCAGGTTGTACATCGCCGAGGCGCTGCAGGCGATCTCCCGGCTCTCTTCAAAACGGTGCATGGTTTAGTCAGCGTTTACGGCGGACATAGGGGTTGTCGCTGGCGGAGAAGATAAAGCGCACCGGCACCCCGGCAAGGTTGAACTGGTTGCGAAAACTCTGCTCCAGAAAGCGGCGGTAGCTTGCCTTGATGGTGGCGGGTCGGTTGCAAAACAGCTTCAGCGTCGGTGGGCTGGTGCCGACTTGGGTGATATATTTCATGCGCACCACGGTGCCGCGGTCGCTCGGCGCGTGCTGCTGTTGCTGGATCTTCTCCAGCCAGCGGTTGAGCTCGCCGGTGCCCGCTTCAAACCGGTTGCGCTTGGCCGCCGCCACCGCCTCGTTGAGCAGCTTGCGGCAGCGCTCACCCGACTGGGCGCTGATCCGAAGGGAGGGAACCGACTGCAACCCGCGCATGCGAAACGCCAATCGCTCGCGAAAGCGCTCCCATCCCGTATCGTCCAGCAGATCGATCTTGTTGACCGCCACCACCAGCGCGCACCCCTTGTCGTGCGCCATCTGCATCAACCGCATATCCTGTTCCGCGATCACCTCGCCGCCGTCGAGCAGTACCACCGCCACATCGGCTCGCGTGCAGGCCTGCTCGGCCTTCACCCGCGAGACAAACTCGATCGCATCCTTGATTCGCCCCTGTTTGCGCTGGCCGGCGGTATCGACCAGCCGGATGACACCATCGCCCCACGGCAGGTCGTGATCGACCGCATCGCGGGTGGTGCCCGCCATCGGGCTGACCACCATGCGCTCCTCGCCCAACCAGCGGTTGATCAGGGTCGATTTGCCCACATTGGGGCGACCGACGACGGCGATCGCGGCGAGAAGATCGCGGTAGCCGTGGTCATCGGCGGGCGCGATATCGAGCAGCTCGGCTTCGATCCTCTCCTTAAGCCGGGCGATGCCGTTGCCGTGGATGGCCGAGATCGGCAGCGGTTCGCCTAGACCCAAGGCGTGAAACTCCAGCGCGGATAGCTGCTGCTCCGCCTTGTTGACGATCAACATCATCCTGTGTTTGGTCGCCCGAAGCCTACCGGCAATCTCCTCATCCGCGGCACAGAGTCCGGCGCCGCCATCGGTGACAAACAGCACCAGATCGGCCACCTCCAGCGCGGCCTCCACCTGCGCCTCGATCGCCGACTGCATGGAGATCCGCTGCTCCGGCCGGCTCTGCTGACGATGTTCCAAGTGGTGCTCACCCTCACCGATACCACCGGTGTCCACCAGCAGAATGCGGCAGCTCGGCGATAACTGGCAGGCCATCTCCAGCCGATCCACCGTCACCCCGGGGCGATCCCCTTCGATCGCCTTGCGCTCGCCCATCAGGCGGTTGAACAGGGTCGATTTCCCTACATTGGGGCGACCAACGATGGCGACGACCGG
>WFMN01000221.1 GCA_015489095.1 Mariprofundaceae bacterium
AGATGGCAGCACCCCTGCCAATGCTCCTTGCCATGCTCCCGAAGCAGGGCGCAATCGGGCAGTTGGTGATCGGTCTGGATACGGATCATCGGCGCCATACATCCCGCCAGCGCATCGCGCGCGTTGTTGATCATGTTGAGCAGCATCTGCCAGATTTTGGAAACATCGCCTTCAATCGCGATATCCCCATCCAGACAAACTGCATCCAGTTGCATGGTTTCAGGAACTCCAATACGCGCCAGCGCAGTAGCCTCCTTCACCAGAGGAATCACCGCCAATCGTTCAAATGAAGGGGTAACATCCTCACGCACAAACGCCATCATCTGTGCCACAATATCCGACGATTGCTGGCATAGCGCACGCATATTCTCCAGATACTTCATCTGTTTCCCGTCTGCGGAACAGTGGCGCTTGGCAAGGTAGATGTTGCCCTGCAGCCCGCTTAACGCGTTGTTAAAATTGTGCGCCAGCCCGCTCACCATGGTGCCGACGCTCTCCATCTTTTGCGCCTGATTCAGCTGTGACTCCAGGCGCAACTGTTCGGTAATATCGGAAAAGACACCGACAATATATTCAATGTGACCGTGATCATCACAGATCGCGGTAATCGTAAGCCGCTCGGCATAATGCTCGCCACGCTTATTGCGGTTCCACACCCTTCCCTGCCAGTGGCGTTGCTGGCGGATGGTCTGCCACATCTTCCGGTAGAAGGCGGCATCCTGACGGTTCGACTTCAACATGCGCGGCGTGTTGCCGATCGCCTCGTCGCGCGAATATCCGGTAATGTGGCAAAAGGCCTCGTTGACATCGAGAATGGTTCCATCGGCATCGGTCAGCAGCACCCCTTCCCCCATGTGATCCACCGCCAACCGCGCCAGCATATCGGACGGTGCATCCGAACGGTTTTGCCGCTTCAACGCCGCATCAAAGGGAGAGAGGAGCCGGTGCAACGGCACCGATAGCGCCTTCGCCCGCCGCCGATTCAGGGTCTGTCCCTTGGTCAGCTGTTTGACCGCCGTGTGATGCAGATCCGAGGCTTGCAGCAGCGAGACCTGCTCCCGCCACATCGCCTCACCCAACCGTTCGATCGCATCCAGATGCTGATCGCCGCCATCCTCGATGTAGCGTGCCACCAAACCGGCGTACTCCTTGCGTATCCGATGCATAGGCTTGTTTTTCATCGTTTAATCCCCTAGAACAGTTCGATTGCTTCTTCTGCCGCTTCCTGTGGCTGACCGGTGATGGTCACCACCGATGTCGTCAGTTCATCAATGCAGGCACGCAGGTTGTTGGCCGCCGTATCCATGCTGACCGCCTCCTGGCGGATCGCCTTGGCACCGAGATCCAGCTGATTGAAATCTTCCACCGTGGCATCGGCGTTGGAGATCGCCCCGGAGATGATGCGGGAGACCCGCACCGATGCCTCTTTTTGCAGCGCCGCGATATGGGAGACATCCGCGATCTGGCTGTTGGTCATGCGGATCTGGGCGGCGATGTTGTGCATCGTTCCCGATACCGCATTGCTGGCGGCATGGATTTCGTCGATCGCCTGGCGGATTTGATGGGTTCCGCTCTCCGATGCCAGCGCCAGCGACTTCACCTCCTCCGCCACCACCGCAAACCCGCGCCCGGCATCGCCCGCCCGCTGCGCCTCGATGGTGGCGTTGATTGCCAGCATTCGGGTTTGCGCGGCGATTTTATGGATGGTTTTCACCACCCCTTCCGCCCGTGCCGATGCCCGATTGAGGTTTTCCAACCGCTGCCCCGCCGCTTCCGCCTCGCGCACCGCCGCACCACAGGCGGCACGAACATCGGTGATATGCTGGACGATGTTGTTGATGGCCGACTGCAGTTGCTGCATCGCATCGTTGGCTTCGTGCATCTCGCGGTTGACCTGCAGCGTGCGCGCGGAAGAGGCAGTCGATTTGCTGTTGGTATCATCGGCCTGCCGGTGAATCGTGGAGGCGCACTTGGCAAGTTCTTCGGAAATCACCGACAAGTTATTGGAAATCAGCATCAGATCGCGTTGCAACTGCGGAACCGCCTGCGGAGCGGACTCGCTGCTTGCATGCAACAGCTCGACGGCCTGATTGATGCGGTCGATTAGATGGTGAAACATCATCGGATGCCCCGCTTTCTCGATCGTATCGATACCTTGACCATCGACATGCGATGTCACGATGGAAAAGAGCGTATCCCCGATCTCCATGCAAGACTCGCGCATATTGCTGGCAAGCGCTTGCAGCAACAGCGCGGTGATGGTACGATTGACTTCGTCGTTCGCGATTGAAGGCTTGATCTTCTGGTTGGCTTTCGCTTTGCGCAGGTGATGGCCGTAGCCCGTCAACAGCGCAAGCAG
>WFMN01000222.1 GCA_015489095.1 Mariprofundaceae bacterium
GCCATCAATGTGATGGCGGATGACGACCCGACGGCGATTCAACAGCGGTTGACCGAGGCGATTGCCGAGTGTGATGGCGGTGACGGCGTGATCATCTGCGCCGACATGTTTGGCGGCACCCCGTGCAACATCGCGCTCGGCAGCATGGATCCGGGGCGGATCGAGATCCTCTCCGGGGTGTCGCTGCCCAGCCTGATCGCCATCGCCAGTGAACGCGCGTCACTACGCGATGCCGGCAAAATCGCCCGCAAGGGGGCTGCCAGCGGCAGGCGTTACCTCTGTTTGGCTTCTAACCTGCTGCAGAAGGGAGCGTAGCCCTGCATGCAGGCGACCTTCACCATCTGCAACAAGCTCGGCCTGCACGCGCGCGCCTCGGCCAAACTGGTTGCCTGCATCAACAACTATGACAGCGAAGTGCAGCTTGAGAAGGATGGGGTCAAGGTAAACGGCAAGAGCATCCTCGGAGTGATGATGCTGGCCGCGGCCAAGGGAACCACGATCACCGTGCACGCCTCCGGCTCCGATGCCGAACGGGCGCTGCAGGCCATCGGCGAGCTGATTCACGACCGCTTCGGAGAGGAGGAGTGAAGCCGCGCCAGCACGGCCACGCCTCGGCCGCCAGCGGCGGGGTGGTGATCGGCCGGGTGCGGCGCCTCGCCTCGCCGGCGGCGCGGCTTGTTCCGCACTACCGCATCGACAGCGACGATCTGGAACATGAGCAGGCCCGGTTCGAGGCGGCGTTGCAGGCGGCCGTCACCCAGGTGGAACAGGATCTGGTGGCGCTGGAATCGGTGGAAGACAACAACCCGTCGGCGCTGCTGAAGGCGCACCTGCTGCTGCTGAAGGATGCCGAGTTTATCGACAGCATCCTCTACCAGATCAAGGAGGAGCGGCGCAACAGCCACTGGGGGATTCAGCAGGCGATCAAGCACAAGCTCAAGCAGTTCGACGCCATCGACGACCCCTACCTGCGGGAGATGCGCGAACAACTGGTGCACGCCGGCAGTCGCATCATCGGCCACCTGACGCCGGATCGCGGTGCCGGTGACGATATCGGCGACGAGGAGGCGATCATCGTTGCCGACGAGATGCCGTTGCCCGATGTGGTGAGCCACTGGCAACGCGGAGTTGCCGCGATCGTCTCGCTGCGCGGCGGCGTCAACAACCATGTCATCGTGATGGCACGCGGCATCGCCATGCCGGCGCTGGCGGGGATCGACGATCCCGCGCTGGCGGAAGCGGATGACGGCGATCTGATGATTCTCGATGGCGAGCGCAAGCAGTGGATTTTACACCCCGACGCCCATGATCTGGATCACTACCGCCGCTTTCAACACGCGATTTTGCAGGCGGAATCCCGTCTTGCCACCTTTGCCAACCAGGCAACCGTCACCGCCGACGGCACCCGCGTGCGGTTGATGTGCAATGTCGAGTTCCCCGAGGAGCTGGATCTGGCCAGAAGGGTGGGGGTCGATGGCATCGGCCTGTTGCGCACCGAGTTTGCCTTCTTGACCGCGAGCCGCGCCCCCTCCGAGCAGGATCAGCACCGCTTTTACCGCCGTTTCGTGCAGGCGATGGAGCGGGACAAACCGGTCACCATGCGGCTGCTCGATATCGGCGCCGACAAGCGGCTCGCCTTCCACCCCTTGGGCAACCATCACTACCATGGCGAAAACCCGGCGCTGGGGCTGCGCGGCATCCGCCTGCTGCTGCGCGCGCCGGAGCTGCTGCGGGCACAGGTTCGGGCGATGATCCGCACCGCCGCCGAGGGGCGCGTACAACTGCTGGTACCGATGGTGACCCATGTGGAGCAGATGGTGCGGGTGCGCGATCTCGTTGCCGACGAGATGGACGCCATGGGGCTGCACCCGCCGCTGCCGATCGGGGCGATGATCGAGGTGCCGGCGGCGGTGATGATCGCCGATGCGTTGGCGGAGGTCTCCGACTTTTTCTCGATCGGCACCAACGATCTGATTCAGTACACCTTGGCCGCCGACCGCTGCGACGACGATCCCTTCGTCGATAGCTCGGAGCTCTCCTCCCACCCGTCGATCGCCCGCATGATCCAACTGGCGGCGACCAGCGCCCAGCAAGCGGGCACCCCGATCTCCATCTGCGGCGAGCTGGCGGCCGACCCCGCTTGGAGCCAACCGCTGATCGCAATGGGCATCACCACCCTATCGGTCAACAGCGGCTCCATCCTGCCGCTACGACGCCATATCCGCAGGCTCACACTAGATAGCAATGCGCCAACCTGACCCAGTGGCAATCCAACGGCGCTCCCTGCCGTTGATCGCACTGCTGCTGATGACGGCAAGCGCGCCGTGCAACGCCTTGAATATCATCCGCGATGCGCACAACAGCTTGGATTCTCATGGCTATCTCCGCACCGGATTCGGCAATAGCAAGGGCGGAGCCGAGCAGGCCGAGTTTCAGGCGCCGGGCGCCCGTTCCAAATACCGGCTCGGAAACGAGGCCAACACCAACTACGAATTCGCCTTCGACCTCCGCCATCGAACCCCGGCCATCCGCCGCGACGCCTACCTGCAACTCTTCTACATGGTGGATGACTTCAAACCCCACAATGAACGCGCGAAACTCGCCATTCGCGGCTACCCCCAGCTCTATCTCAATCTGGCCGGGTTGATCGCACCCGGGGTCAACCTCTGGTTTGGACGGCGCTACTATGATCGCAAGGATATTCATCTGATCGACCACTACTGGCTCAATAGCGGGCAGGGTGCCGATTTCGGCGGCGGCATCGAGGGGATCCCGCTCTTCTCGGGCAAGCTCAAACTCGCGCTGTTTCAGACCCGTGACGACAAGGCCGTCGGCCAGACGGCGGCGACACGAAACGCTCACGGAGTGCTCCGTGACGACAAGCTCGACCTGCGGCTGGCGGATATCGCGGTCAATACCGGAGGACGGCTCACCCTGTGGGGCGATCTCAGCCGCCGCTGGCGTAACCGCGCGCTGGGGTACGCCAGTCGTGGCGGCTACGGCCTCGGTCTCTGGCACGACCAGAAGAACGGCGACGGCGTCAGCAATACCCTCGCCCTGCTCTACCGCAAGGGCGCCTCCCTGACACAGGGGGATTTCAACGCCCGGCCGATACGCGAGGAGCAGGGCTACGATCTCACCCGCGCATCGGTGTGGGAAGCCAACGACAACCTGCTGATCGAATGGAATGGCCAACTCTCCATGCAGTGGACGGCGGTGTGGCGCAAGGAGCGCTTCGGTGTCGCTGGAAGTCGGGGGGATTCGTTGACTTGGTACAGCAGTGGTGTCCGCCCCATCTGGTATTTCACTGATCACCTCAACGCTGCTGTCGAATTGGGGGTCGATTTCATTGATGACGCGGTACACGACCGCAAAGGGAACCTGCGCAAAGCGACGCTGGCCTTGCAACTGGCCAAGGCGCGCGGATACTACGCTCGGCCGGTATTGCGCGCCTTTATCACCCGCGCGGCATGGAGCAGTGCATTCAGGGGGTTGATCGGTGCATCGCCGGGCAACGCGCCGTATGGTAACCGTACCAACGGTTGGAGTGCCGGGATGCAGGTCGAAACATGGTGGTAGGTCTGTGGTGAAGGAGGGTTCCATGCAACATCGCGCGATTCGTATTGTACTGCTACTGGCGTTGCTGTTCGCGCTCCCCCTGCTGGCTGCGGAAGAGGCAGCAGCGGCCGAACGCATCTACCTGATTTCCCACGCCGGTGTGGGCGACCCGTTCTGGATCACGGAGTTCATGGGGGCGCAGGCGGCGGCCAAGGAGAGTGGGGTTGCACTGACCATCCTTGCGCCGGAAACCCCCAACGATATCACCCGTCAGCTGGAGCTTTTCCAACAGGCACTGCGTGAGCGTCCGGATGGTATCGCACTCACCATCTCTGATCCGCGCCTCTTTTCGCGTCTGCTGCATGTAGCTCAGAAACAGCGTATCCCGGTGATCGCGTTCAACACCCGCCCCTACCACAACAGCCGTGATGACAACCCCTATCGCGCCTATATCGGCATGGATGATCACTTGGCCGGACAAGTGCTCGCACGCCGGCTGTTGCAAACGGGCAAAGCCGGCAAGCGCGTCATCGTGGCCAACCAACAGGTGGGTCACCCGGGACTGGAGGCGCGTGTTCAGGGGATTCGCGAGGTGCTGGCACCCAAGGGGATCGCCGTGGATGCGCTCGATATCACCAGCAATCCGATCACCTCTCAACAGGTAATGCGCGACTATCTCCGCAAACATCCTGATGTCGATACAATCATCACGCTGGGACCGATCGGCACTTGGGCGGTGGAGAAACTACTACAATCCACCCATCGCTCGATCCCGGTGGCATCCTTCGATATCTCTCCGCGAACACTCCGGCTGATCAAACAGGGGGTGGTACTATTCACCATCGATCAGCAGCCGTTCATGCAGGGCTATCTTGCCGTCAAAATGCTGATGCTGACCGCACGCTACAAGATGGCTTCGCCGGATATCAACACCGGGGTCGGCATCATCGACCGCAGCAATGTCGATAGCGTGCAGGAACTGGTGAAGGCGCACATCCGCTGAAACGGTTGTGATCCATCGTCTCACTCAGGGGTCAATCCGGGGTAAGCTGTTCCTGTTTTTCCTGATCCCGCTACTGCTGGCCATCGTCTCCGCCGTGGTCTCGGTCTCTTGGATCACCCTTTCCCAACATAAGCAGCAGGCGCAACAGGCGCTGGAGAGGGACATCGGGCAGTTGCAGTTTGAACTCAACGCCACCGCCCAAGAGATGAAGCAGGCGGTGGGAGGGCTGGCCAGCAACCCGGATCTCCAGGGCAAGATCAGCGCCATGAATGAGGCCGATCGCGCCGACATCGGCATGGAGCAACTGATCGCCGGGGTGCGCAACAAGCTCATCCTGTTGCTGCAAAAAACGCTCATTGATCGCCACTACCATCTGGCGGTACTCTATGATCGGCAGGGGGTGATGGGATGGGCAACCCCGCAGCGAATAGCCGTGGCGGCGCAGGCCGAAGGGCAACGCGCCTATTTTTCCCCCGCCGGCCCATCCGCCCGTATCCGCTTTGCCAAGCGAACATGGCAACGCACCCAACTCGCCCCCGCTGTTCCCCAACATATCGCTTGGCAACAACACCCGGTGGTGCATATCGTTGCCAAAAGAGGAGCTATTTTTCTTGAAGCCTCAGCCACCGTTCTTATCAATCGCTTTGATTCGGAAAGCGGACAGTTTCGCGAGGTTCCCGCTGCCGCGGTGCTGCTGCGCAAACGGATCACCAAGGAGGAATTGCAGCGTTTCGCCCAGAAAACCGGTCACCGCATCGCGCTGTTGCAACCGGATGGCCGCTATCTCACCGGCAGTGATCAACCGCTCCGGATAGCTGCCCGGCTCCAAAGCGGGGAGCTGTCCACAATCAGCGCCGAGGGTCACTCGTTTTACCGGATTAGCCGACCCTTCACCTTTCAGGGGAACACGCCATTTTACATCAGCGCGTATCTCTCCCGCGACCGGATTATTGCCAAGACACTGCAGGTAATCGGCTTGCAGATCATCGGGTTAATCGTCGGGCTGCTGGCGGCGATGGCGATCGCATACTACGCCGGCGGCCGATTTTCGCGTCCGATCCGGCAAATCAGCCATCAGATGAAGGAGATCGCTGCCACCAAAGCGTTTACGCATAAAGTGGAGATCGTCACCAACGACGAAATCGAACAGTTGGCTGATAGCTTCAACAGCATGGTCGATGCGTTGAAGGAGACCACCGTCTCACGCGACCAGCTTCTTGAGGAGATCGAGGAGCGTAAACGGGTTGAACGCGAGTTGGAACAGGCAATGCGGGCGAAAAGCGACTTTCTCGCCAACATGAGCCATGAGGTTCGCACGCCGATGAATGCCATCATGGGATTGATCCAACTGACACTACGGACGGAGCTTGATGACACCCAGCGAGACTATCTGAATCAGGCACATATCGCGGCGCAATCGCTGCTGGCCATGATCAACAACCTGCTCGACCTCTCCAAGGGCGAGGCCGGACAGATCACCCTGGAGTCCATCCCGTTCCGTCTCGATGATGTGCTGCAACAGCTCGCCGCCGTTTCTGAAATCCGTGCACGGGAGAAGGGGCTCGCACTCTCCATTGCATCCGATCCCTCCCTGCCCGACACCTTGATCGGAGATCCGCTCAGGCTGAGACAGATCCTGATCAACCTGACCGGAAACGCCATCAAGTTCACCGAGCAGGGAGAGATAAAGGTTCGAGTGACTAGGTTCGCGACGGTCGCACCCAATGATGATACGATCCCGCTGCGCTTTTCCATTGAGGATAGTGGGATCGGTATCCCGGAAACAGAGATCGCGCGGCTGTTCCAACCGTTCACCCAAGCCGACAGTTCCACCACCAGAACATATGGCGGCACAGGATTGGGACTGGCCATCTGTAAACAGCTCGTCACATTGATGGGGGGAACTATCCGGGTGGAAAGCGAGCCCGACAAGGGAAGCCGCTTCATCGTTGAATGCACATTGTTGCGCGGAACCGGATCCGTGGAACACACTTCATCATCGACAGAAGAGCCCCTGCGGCAAGTGGAGCCCCCGCCGACCGATGCGCAACCGATGGTCGTTGAGATGGCGCGCGTCCAGCCGCTACTTGACGAGCTTGCCGCATTGATCGACGGCGGCAGCATTGACGCGGATGAGTCTTTTCATCGACTGAAGGAGGTGCTGCGTCATCCCGCGGTGGATCCGCAGATGGTTCAACTCGAACAGGCGATTAACACATTCGATTTTGCGCGTGCCGCCACTCTGCTGAAAGCCATCGCATCCCAACTACAACGGAGCC
>WFMN01000223.1 GCA_015489095.1 Mariprofundaceae bacterium
AGCGCGATAAATCCGACCGCCACCGCCACACTGAGGTTGAAGCCGAGCCACCAGACCAGCCAGAACCCACCGATCAGCGAAAACGGCACCGACAGCATCACCACCACCGGCGCGGTCAAGCTGCCGAAATTGAAGTAGAGCAGCAGGAAGATCAGCAGCAGGGTCGCCGGAATCACAATCCGCATCCGTGCCGCCGCCCGCTCCATGTACGCAAACTGACCTGACCACTCCAAGGTGTACCCCGGTGGCAATTTCACCTTCTCCTTCAACAGCCTCTTCGCCTTGGCGACATAGCCGCCGATATCGCTGGTGGAGATATCGACATAGACCCAGGCATTGAGACGGGCGTTCTCGCTCTTGATCGCCGGCGGCCCGCGCAGGATGTTGATCTTCGCCACCGCGGCCAACGGAATCTGCGCCCCGGTAGGCGTCGGGATCAACACCCGTTTTAACGCGTCGGGATCACTGCGATAATCCCGTGGATAACGCAGGTTGACCGGATAACGCTCCAGCCCCTCCACCGTCTGGGTAACATTCATCCCACCGATGGCCGACTGGATCACATCCTGCACATCCCCCACCGTCAGTCCGTAACGGGCGGCCTGATCACGCTCGATATCGATATCGAGATAGTAACCACCGGCAGCGCGATCACTGAAGGCGGATGTGGTCTCCGGCAGGGTCTTGACCGCCTGCTCAATCTCCTTACCCACCTTCTGCAAGCCCCCCAAATCCGGCCCTGCCACCTTGATGCCGATCGGGGTCTTGATGCCGGTAGAGAGCATGTCGATTCGGGTCTTGATCGGATAGGTCCAAGCGTTGGCCACGCCGGGGAACTTGATCGCCGCATCCATCTCATTCATCAACTGTTTCGTGCTCTTCTCCGGGTCGGGCCACTGATCCCTCGGTTTGAGCCGCACGATGGTTTCGATCATCGCCAGCGGCGCGGGATCGGTGGCGCTATCCGCCCGCCCCACCTTGCCGAAGACCGACGCCACCTCGGGAAACGACTTGATAATCTTATCGGTCTGCTGCAACAGCTCCTTGGCCTTGGTGATCGAGATGCCAGGGAAGGTTGAGGGCATGTAGAGGATATCCCCCTCATCCAGCGGCGGCATAAACTCCGAACCGATCCTAGAGAGCGGAACCGCCATGCTGAACAGCAGCGCCACCGACACCAGCAGGGTCAGCCAACGGTGACGCAACGCCAGCGCCAGCACCGGGCCGTGCATCCACTGCAACGCCCGATTGACCGGGTTTTTCTCCTCCGGCATCACCTTACCGCGAATCAGCCACCCCATCAGCAGCGGCACCAGCGTCACCGCCAGCAGCGCCGAACCGAGCATGGCGTAAGTGGCGGTAAAGGCGAGCGGTTTGAACAGCCGCCCCTCCTGCGCCTCCAGGGTGAAGATCGCCAGATAGGAGACGGTAATGATCAACAACGAGAAGAAGAGCGCCGGCCCCACCTCGCGCGATGCACGACCAATCGCCAGCCAGCGCTCGGCAGTAGTCAACGCCGCCCCCTTTTGATGCTCGGACTGCTCCAGATGCTTATGCGCGTTCTCAATCAATACGATGGCGCCATCGACCATCGCGCCTAGGGTGATCGCGATCCCGCCGAGCGACATGATATTGGCCGCCAGCCCCTGCCACTGCATCAGGATGAAGGCGATCAACACCCCCAGCGGCAGAGTGACCACCGCCACCAACGCACTGCGGGCATGCATCAGAAAGAGCACGCAGACCAGCGAGATGACCAGAAACTCCTCGAGCAGCTTACCCTTGAGATTCTCCACCGCACGCTCGATCAGGCCGCCGCGATCATAAACCGGAACAATATCCACCCCGGCAGGAAGGCCGTCCTTGAGCTCCTGAAGCTTCTCGCGCACCGCCTTGATCGTGGTCAGCGCGTTCTCGCCGTAGCGCATGATCACCACGCCGCCGGCCACTTCGCCTTCACCGTTGAGATCGACCAGCCCCCGGCGCAATTCGGGGCCGAGATGGATATGGGCAACATCGCGCAGCAATACCGGCGTCCCCCGTTGATCAACCGCGATGGGAATCGACTCCAGATCGGCAATCCCCTTGAGGTAGCCCTTGCCACTGATCATGAACTCGGTTTCACCCATCTCCAGCAGACGGCCACCAACATCGTTGTTGCTGCGTTTGATCGCATGCTTCACCTTGGAGAGCGGAATGCCGTACTCCGCCAGCGCATTGGGATCCACCTCCACCTGATACTGCTTGACGAAGCCGCCAACCGACGCCACCTCGGAGACACCGTTCACCGTCTGCAGGGCGTAGCGCATGTACCAGTCCTGAATCGAGCGCAGCTCGGCCAGATCATGCTTGCCGCTTTTATCGACCAGCGCATACTCATAGACCCAGCCCACCCCGGTCGCATCGGGACCGAGTGACGGGTTCACCCCGGCTGGAAGACGACCGGCGACATAGTTGAGGTACTCGAGCACCCGGGAACGGGCCCAGTAGATATCGGTGCCGTCCTCGAAGATGATATAGACG
>WFMN01000224.1 GCA_015489095.1 Mariprofundaceae bacterium
CTTCGTTGAGCAGCCGGTAGTCGTTGCCGGCGCCGTTGAAGGCGGGCTGGTAGTAGAGGGTGTCGCTGGCGGTGGCGTGGTTGAACCGGTGTTGCAGGGCGAGGTAGAGGTTGCCGCGCCATAGGGTGTGGCTGAGGTCGGTGCGATCGGTGTTGGTGGGCTGGAGCCGCTCGCGTTCATGAAATGCACCGATGCCGAGATGCTGCCCGCGCCAGCTGATGCGCACGCCGCCTCCGAGCAGGATGCGGCGGTTTAAGCGGGCGAACTCATCCTTTTGCCACTGGCCGAACTCCTCTGCGGCATAGCGCGGGGTGAAGTGGTAACGGTAGCGCAGATGGGCAAAGCCGCGGTTGGCGTTGCGTTTCTTCTGGCTGCTGCCGTAGTCGTAGCCCAGCCATAGCAGCAGTTGATGCGGGTCTTGGTGCCACTGCATGCCGACATCTGCGGCGGTGTTGATCTTGTCGCTGTTGCCGGAGGTGCCGCGCACGCTGACATCCACCGTGGTGGAGAAGGGGGCGTCCGGGTGGGCGAGGGCGGAATCCTCGATGTTGACGATGGCGTGGACGGGCGGTGCGAACAGGAGCAATGGCACCAGCAAAAGCCAGCGCGCGCGTTGGATCGCCATGTTATTGTCGGGTGTGGCCGGCGGCGTTTGCCAGCGCCTGATCGACCGCCTCCGCGATCAGTTGCGGCAGTTGGGCGTGGATTGCCTGCTCCACCTCCGCGATCAGCTGCTGGCGGGTGTCGTCGTCGATGGCCGGCGTTGCGATGCGCATCTCCTCGGTCAAGGCAATCGGTTCGGAGTCAGCTTCAGGCTTCGGGTGTAGGGTGGCATCAAGTTGTTCGATGGCGCGGTGAAGATCGGGCGGGTTGCTCACTGCTGTTTTCCTCCAATGTAGGCGGGCCCTAGCCCCAAGCTGACATAGGTGCGCCACCGTTCGCGTGCCATCTGGGTGAGGTTGGCATCCCAGCCATCGACGAAATCGACAATGTGGTCAAACCCGCTGATGTCGGGCGGCACCTCCAGTCCGGCGTTGATCAACACGGCGGGCTGGTTGTCGCGCACGATCTCGGTGGCGATGAGGATGGGCTGCTCGGCCGCCGGCAGGTTGGGGGCGCCGGCGATGGCGTGGGCGAGAAACGACTCGGGATGGATGGTCCACAGCCGCGTATCCATCTGGCGGGCGGTGTGGTCGTCGGGGCAGATGATCAGCGCGTGGGGGGTGAGGCGGTTGCGGCGCAGCAGCAGGCTGGCGATCCCCTCCACGCGGTCGGGCTGGGCGAGGTGGGTGAAGTGGACGCGGGTGGTCACGCTGTCGGCCGCTTCCATTGTCTGGCAAGCAGAAAGAGCGCCGCAAGCGGCACCAGCAGCGCCAGCGGCTGCGCGGTGGAGGGTTGCACATGGTAGCCCAGCCCCAGCACGGCGGCGGTGGCGGCCAACAGCAGGGCAACCACGGGCTGCCACCACCGTTGCTGTTGCCATGTCATGACCGGCCAGCGCGCAGCCCAGCGCCAGCAGCCCCACATGGTGACGATGCCGATGGCAAGCCCCGCCCACACATCACGCGGAAAATGGACGCCGCCGTAAATCCGGCCGATGGCTGCGAGCAGAAACAGCAGTGCGACGGCTAGGCCGAGGGCGCGATTGGCTTTGCCCCACATCAAAATCGCCGCTGTCGCCATCACGCCGTCGGTGGTGGCGTGGCCGGAGGGGAAGCTGTGGCTGTGAAGCGGCGCCCCCAGCAGGTGGACATGCTCCAGCACCGCGGGCGGACGGGGGAGGTCGAACAGCCGTTTCAGCAGTTGGGCGATGCCCCCCGATAGCAGGAACGCCAGCAGGGCGGCGCACCCTAGGCGGGGGCGGAAGAGCGCCGCCGTCAGGATCACCACCACCGCCACCAAGCCGTCGCCCAGGCCGCTGATGAGGCCGAACAGCCGGTCGAGCGCCGGGCTGTTGTGGCCGTTGATCCAGTGAAACAGCGCGCTGTTCCACGCGGCCACGGCCACGCTGCCCAAGGCGAACAGGGCGGTGGCGGCGATCAGGGGAGGGTGGAGGCGGATGGCGCTTCCCCCGCGTCGGGCGATGCTAGCTAGCGCTGCGCAGCAGGTAGTCGAGCACCAACCGCACGCCGGCACCGGTTGCCCCCTTGGTGGCGGTGTCGCTTCCCTTCATGTTCCACGCGGTGCCGGCGATATCGAGGTGCGCCCACGGCCGCTTACCGACAAAGCGGGAGAGGAAGCAGGCGGCGGTAATGGTTCCCGCCTCCCGTCCGCCGATGTTTTTGATGTCGGCGATGTTGCTCTTGATCTGCTCCTGATATTCGTCGTACATCGGCAGCGGCCACGCGCGATCGCCGCTGGCATCGCCCGATTTTTTCAGGGCGCGGGTCAGCTTGTCGTCGTTGCCGAGCAGCCCGGAGGCCTGCCCGCCGAGGGCGATGACGCAGGCGCCGGTCAGGGTGGCGAAATCGATGATCTGCGCCGGATTCTGCTCGGCGGCGTAGGCGAGGGCGTCGGCCAGAATGATGCGCCCCTCGGCATCGGTGTTTTGCACCTCGATGGTGGTGCCGTTGTAGGCGGTGATGATGTCACCGGGCTTATAGGCGGCGGCGCCCGACATATTTTCGGTGGAGGCGATCACCCCCAGCAGGTTGCGGGGCAGCGCCAGCTCCTTGGCTGCCTTGAAGATGCCCAGCACGGCGGCGGAGCCGCACATGTCGAACTTCATCTCGTCCATCTGCGCCGCTGGTTTGATCGAGATGCCGCCGGAATCGAAGGTGAGCCCCTTGCCGACCAGCGCGATCGGGGCTTCCCCCTCTTGGCCGCCGTTGTAGCGCAGCACGATGAAGCGGGCGTCGTGGGCCGAGCCCTGATTGACCGCGAGCAGCGCGGTCAGCCCCAGTTCTTCGATCTCTTGCTGCCCAAAGACCTCGACCTGCAGCTTGTCATCGGCGAGCGCCGCCGCCTGCTCACCGAGAAACGCCGGTGTGCAGATATTGCCGGGCTCGTTGCCAAGGTCGCGGGCGAAACAGACACCGCTGCTTGCGGCGCGGGCGACATCGATCGCCCGCCCGACGGCGCCGAGCTCTCTGCGGCTTTCGATCAGCAGGGTGGCGCTCTTCAGCGGACGGGCGGGCTCTTTCGCCTCGCTTTTGTACTTGTCGAAGGTGTAGAGCGAGAGCCAGATGCCCTCGGCAATCGCCCGCGCCTTGTCGCTGGTGCTGGCGCCGCGGACATTGAGCTCGGTCAGGCACAAGGCCACGCTGCGGGTGCCGCCCTTTTGCAGTTGGCGGGTGATTTTTCCCGCCAGATTGCGCAGTTTCGCCAAAGTGAGTTTTTTTTCGTCGCCGACACCGAGCAGCACGATGCGCTCGCAGTTGGTGCCCTCCAGTTTGTAGATGGTGAGGGTTTCGCCGAAGGCGCCGCTGGTGTCAAACTTGCGCAGATAGGCGGTCAGCCCGTTGTTGGTGGCGCTTTGCAGTTGGATGCCCGACGGGGTGAGATTGCGGCCGTCAAGCAGTGGCAACACCACGGTGTCATGGTGCTGTTTCTCGGCGTTGCCCGCGCGGGCGTTGATGGTAATCATGGACATGTCAGAAATGTTCCCCCTTGTGTATGAGCAGATCGCAAAAAGTCCGTCCGTGGCAATTCGCGGTTGGAAACCGCTCCTACAGCATGTAGGAGGGGAATCCTTTCCCCGAACCTGTCCATGGCCGCGATGGTGATTTTTTGCGAAGTCGTCATCTGTTTTTCAAAAAGTGGCCAATTCTGGGTCGGTAGTGTCCAAATGCAACCATTTCTGGCAGTGTAACCTCCAGATCATGGCGGCCGACGGCTATTTTTTCGTGATATTCCCTTTAGCGTGGGGTGACGCGCAGGCGGCCATCGGCATCGACGGTAATGCGGTAGCGCTTGCCGTTGCTGCAGGTGGCATCCACCTGCTTGCCGCCATCGGCGCGTTCCGTTTGGGTGAGCGACTGCACCTTGCGACCCGGGCAGTCGTAGCCGCGTAGCTTGATGGTGGTGGCGATATCTTCGGCCTCGTCAACCGCCAGCGCGCTGGCGGGATAGAGGGCGGGAAGCACCGATACGAGGGGCAGAATCAGATGGCTTGCTTTCATGTGTTGCTCCTTGGTGGTTGTGGGGGATCAAGCTTATCCGACGGCGGCAGCAGGCTGAGCCAGATCGCCTCTCGCGCCCGGTAGATATCGCGCGCCAAGGCGGGGTCGTCGTCTAGAAGCGCCAGAATCTTCAGCACTAGGCCGTCAAACTGATGGCGCAGTTCCGGCAGCGGCGCCCGTTTGGCGGTGATCTTTTCCTGCAGTTGCATCACATCGGCGCGCAGCGCGATCTTGGTGAAGAAGCCGATGGCCGATGTCTGTTTGAGGCGCGTAATCAGTTGATCCAGATCCACTTTCGGTGTGGTTTGGGTTGGATGGTGACCCTTTGTGGGTGTGCAGTAGGGGTCTTCGCAATTCTTGCCGCTTGCGGGAAGGGCTGCCAGCAGCATGGCGATGAGCAGCCATGCGCGCGGTGTCTGCCCGCGGTTCATCGCGCTATGCCGTGGAGCCCAGCAGCGTCAGCGCCGCATAGCGGCCGAACTTGCCGATCGCCACTAGGATGGTGAAGTGGAGGATTGGCGTGCGCAACAGCCCCGCCACGAGGGTGATGGGGTCGCCGATCAGCGGCAGCCAAGCGAACAGCAGCGCAGGCGTCCCCCAGCGGTTGAATTGCCGCTCCGCCCGTGCGATCTGCCGCGGCGATGGCGCAATGCGGCGACCCAGCGGGTGATGGAGCAGCCGGTTGCCACCAACGCCGATGGCGTAGGTGATGAGGCTGCCGATCAGGTTGCCGCTGCCTGCGACCGCAACCAGCAGCCAGCCGTTCACCCCCTGCTGCAACTGGTAGAGCAGCAGCGCCTCGGAGCCTCCGGGAAGCAGGGTGGCGGAGAGGAGCGAGGAGAGGAACAGCGCCCATAACAACCGTGGTTACAGCACCTTGGAGTAGGTGACGCCCGCTTTTTTCTGGCGGAGATAGGCATCGAACGGCATCACGATGTTGCGGATCAGCATGCGGCCTGCGGTGCGCACGGTGATGTTGGTCGGCTCCAGATCGAGCAGGCCATCCTCGGCCATCGCGGACAGTTCTTGCAGGGCATCGGCGAAGTGGTCTCGGAAGTTGATGTTGAACTGCTTCTCTACCGCGGTGAAATCGAGCGCGAAATCGCACATCAGCCGCATGATGATGTGGCGCCTGAGCAGATCCTCCGCTGATAGGCGGTAGCCACGGAAGACGGCGAAGCGGTGGTTGCCGATGGCGTCGTAGTAGCCGTCGAGGGTTTTATCGTTCTGGACGAAGGTGTTGTCGATGTAGCCGATGGAGGTGATGCCGATGCCCACCAGATCGGCATCGGCATGGGTGGAGTAGCCCTGAAAGTTGCGGTAGAGCTTGCCCTCCCTCTGGGCGATGGTCAGTTCATCGTCGGGCTTAGCGAAATGATCCATGCCGATAAATTGATAGCCTGCGCCCAGCAGCTTGTCGATGCTGTGTTTGAGGATGGCCAGTTTCTGCTGCGGGCTGGGGAGTTGCGCCTCGTCGATGCGGCGTTGCGGGGTGAACATGCGGGGGAGGTGGGCGTAGTTGAACAGCGCGATGCGGTCGGGCGAAAAGTCGATAATGGTGTCGAGCGTGGCGTCAAAGCTATCGATGGTTTGCAGCGGCAGGCCGTACATCAGGTCGATGTTGATCGACTGAAACCCCTGTTTACGCGCCTCGGTGAGGATGTGGAGCGTCTCCTCGCGGCTCTGGATGCGGTTGACCGCCTTCTGCACCGCCGGATCGAAGTCCTGCACTCCCATGCTCATGCGGTTGAGGCCGAGTTCGCGCAACAGGGCGACCATGTCGGCATCGCACTCTCTGGGGTCGATCTCGATGCTGTATTCGCCTTCGTCGTCCGGCAGGAAGGGAAAACGGCCGCGCATCCGCTCCATCAGTTGGCGGAACTGTTCGGGGTTGAGAAAGGTCGGGGTGCCGCCGCCCCAGTGGAGTTGCGACACCTTGCGCCCGTTGCCCAATCGTTCGGCCAGCATGTCGATTTCGCTGAGCATATGTTCGACATAGGGGATGGCGCGGTGGCGCTGCTTGGTGGCGATCTTGTTGCAGCCGCAGTAGTAACAGACGGTGTCGCAGAAGGGGACATGGATGTAGAGCGAGATGGGGGCATCCACCTTGGCGGCGCGATCAAGGCATGCGCCGTAGGCCGCGGCATCGATGCCGTCGTGGAACATCGGTGCCGTGGGGTAGGAGGTGTAGCGCGGCCCCGCCTTGTCGTATTTGTGGATCAGGTCGAGGTTGAACAGTTGCTCGCTGGTGGTCATGGGTTCTCCATCGTCAAAGCAAAACACCACCCGCGGAGGGGGTGGTGTTTTACCATCGGGCTAAAGGCTGGCAATGCAGCCGGGTGCTACTTCTGCTTGGACTGGATGAACGCCACCATGGCGTCGATCTCCGCCTCGGAGAGTTTGCCGCTCCACTTGGGCATCATCTTGCGGCCATTGGTGATGGTGGCCTTCAACACGGCGGCGTCCTTGTTCATATCCTTGAATGCCGGGCCGATTTTCTTGTGGTCAAACAGATGGCACATTTTGCATTTGGCGTTGTAGATCTTGTTGGCGTCGATATCGCCAGCCAGCGCGGACT
Source organism: Mariprofundaceae bacterium (assembly GCA_015489095.1). Taxonomy (GTDB): domain Bacteria; phylum Pseudomonadota; class Zetaproteobacteria; order Mariprofundales; family J009; genus S009-29. The sequence goes on from WFMN01000224.1 coordinate 6,700, forward strand.
GGGCGGATACAGCGCAAAATGCGGCGGCCGCGATGGTAAGCAGTGTTTTTTTCATAATGGCGCTCCTATTTATTTAAATGGTGTGATTTCGACTTGCGGGTTTCTCAACTTCTGACAGCTGAATTATAGAGATCGGAGATGCATGATTGCAAGCGTAATTTGTACGCGATGGGGTGGAGTTGTTCCTAGGGGGATCATAGCTCCGTCGGCACAGATTTTGGTCGGTAGAACCACATTTGCCACAGACTTACCAATATTTGGAAGCCGAGAGAAACGCCCAGTAACCCGCCGGCTGTTACCACAACATAGGCGAAACCGGGGATGATCTTTGTTACATACCAAGAGGAGATATCCATCAGGAGAAAGACGAAAGGAACCACCATGACGGTGCGCTTCAGGAGTACCGGGATTTCGCACAGGATAAATATTCGTCCAACAAAAAATAGGATAAATGCGATGCCAAACAGGTGAATATGGGAGACACGGACAAGCGTTGGAATTGTTGCTCCGGTATCGGTCTTGGTGAGGGCAACAACATTCTCATATTTGGTGAAATGCGGAATTGGTAGGCCGCTTTGGGCGGAGTGGCACACGATACAGTTGTTGTCCATGATTGGCTTCACCTTTTCTTCCCACTCTTTTTTGGTGGCTCCGTGTTGAATCCAGTCAAGAATTGTCCGTTTAGCCGCTTCGTTGGGAAGGTTTGGTTCCATCGGGCCGTTGATGGCGGCACCAAGTCGGGTTTGGTTATGGGATCCATAGTAGGCGTCAATCACATCATCCATGCTCAGGCCGGGCTTGCCATCCCGCCCCTGATGCGTGTAGTACAGGTTGGCTAACGCGAAGAAGTAACCGATACCGATGGTGATGAGAAACATGGTGTCCAGCATCTTTTCACTCATCGACGCATCTGAAAATCTGCGATATTTTGGCATTTGTTTGTTGTGCTCCTGTTGTTGGGGGTAGAACCGAGGCGGCGGGAGCCTAGGCGTGTGTTGGAACGGGCGCAATGTGTCAACCAAAAAAAGCGCGACCAGAACAGGTCTGGCCGCGCTTTTCTAGTGTTGTATCCGTTGGTTACACGGTGCGACGATTCATGTGGTCGCGGACAAAGGTCTGTACGGTATAGACCAATAGCAGACCCATGGCACCGGTAGCCAGCGCCTTCACCGCCCAATCTCCGCTGAGGGAGATGGCAATGATGGATGCTAGGCCGATGGCCAGCATGATTAAGATGGAAACAATCGAGTTCTTCATTTGTAGATACTCCTCCAAGGTAGAGATTCGGCGATGCCTGTTGCGCATCTGCCGTCGATATGGGGCGAATGCTTACCCGTGCACGCTTAGGAGAGGATGAGAGGAGCTATAAAAATCGTTCATGAAGAAAAGTTTAGTGGCGATTCGCGGTTGGAAACCGCTCCTACAGCCGCCTGTAGGAGGGGAATCCTTTCCCCGAATCCGTCCCGGCGTGGTGCGCCGATTGGCGGCGGAGGCCGCGGATCAGCTCTAGGTGGATCACCTTGAGCGAGAAGAGGGTGGGGATGGTGAGGATCAGGCCGAAAAAGCCGAAGTAGTAGCCGCCGAGCATGACGCTGATGATCACGGTCAGCGGGTGCAGGCTGGCCGATTTGGCGACGATCCTCGGGATGAGATAGGTGTTATCAAACGCCTGCGCGGCGAAGATGACACATAGCGCCAATAGGATATTGACGGCGCTGGGATCGTTGGAGATCAGCACGACCACGATCGGCGGGATCTTGGCCAGCGAGATGCCGAAGAAGGGGATGGTGTTGAGCAGGCCGGCGGTGATGCCGAGCAGCGGGGCGTAGTCGATGCCGACCAGCCAGAAACCGAGGGTGCAGATGGCGGCCATGATCACCGCTTGGGTGGCGATGCCGCCGATGTAGTTCATCAACTGGCGGGCGGCGCGGGTGTAGATGATCCAGCCAAGCTCGAAATAGCGGTTGGGGAGCAGCTGCATCGCTTGGTTGCGTAGGGTGTTGAAGTCGCACAGCAGGAAGAAGGTGATCAGGGGGATGAGCAGCAGCGAGGCGGCGATGTCGGCGAAGAAGGCCTGCATCGATGCGTGGATGGCGTTCATCTTGGCGCTGGCGGTGGTGAGGATGGTGGTGGTGAGCTGCTCCGCGTCCAAGTGGATGAGGTGGTTGCCCTCCAGCCAGTGGCCGATGGTGGTGAGTACGGCGAGCAGCCGTTGATCCAGATGACCCGCTTGGCGGGCGATTTGGTGGATCTGGTCGGTGATGACCGGGAAGAGCAGGGCGCCGCCCGCGATGATGCCTGCGGTGGTGATGAGCATGGTGACCGTAACCGCGCGTAGTGGCGGCCACCCCTGTTGCCGCAGTTTATTGAGGGACGGGGTCAGCGCGGCGAACAGCACCAGCGAGATCACCAGCGAAAACAGCACCGGACGGATCAGGATGAGCAGCGCGCATGCCGCGGCCACCCCCAGCAGCAGGATGATGGTAGCGCGGATCACTGGGTGGTTGTAGGCGGCGGCGCGGCGGTCGCTGCCTACGCGGCGTTCTCGTCTCACTGTTCCGCTTGGATGTAGGCGCGTTGTAGCTTGTTGTAGAACGCCTCGAACTCTTCACGGGTGATGGTGCCGTCGTGGTTGGCGTCCATCTTTTCGAAATGGTTGCCCGATAGCGCCTGATTGGCCTGCAAAAGCCGCTGGGCCAGCATGCCACCTAAGTTGCGCAGCAGGGTGCAGGCGTGTTCGGGCTGACTTTTGCTCCACTCATCAAGATCGGCGCGCAGGAAGAAGACCACCGAACTGGGTTCGATGGCAACGGCATCGGCGGTACGCTCCTTGCCGTCCACCAAGGCGACCTCGCCGAAGATATCCCCGCGCTGCATTTCGGCCAGTTTGGTGCCGTTGTGGGAGATGGTGACCCGCCCGGAGAGCATCAGCACCGCGCCGGCTCCTTCGTCTCCCGCCCAGAAGAGGTGCTCGTCGGCCTGAAACTCGCGGGGATGCATGGTGCCGACAAGCCAGTGGATGACATGGGGGGGGATATTGTTAAATAGCTGATGTTGCTGACATAGCTGTGCGGTCTCTTCGATCCAATCATCCTTGGGGCGGAAGAAATTGAACCAGAGAGGGTGTTTGCTGGCTGAGGTCATGGGGTTCAATTGTTCCTTTCTATTGGTGGTCGGGAGGCGGTTGTGGCGGAAAACCCTATTTATTCAGGGGAGCATGACAAGCGGTGCATACTTCAGCATCAGCCGCTTGGTGCGCGCTTTGGCGAACTCGATGGTGACGCGCGTGCCGCTGCCCTGGCCATCAACGGCGGTCACTACCCCGTCGCCGAATGTGGGGTGGCGCACATTGCAGCCGATGGTGATGGTGCCGTCCGCCCGCTGTTGCGGCTGTGCGGCGGGCTTGTGCAGCAGCGCGGGCGCGACATCGGCAATGAAGCGGCTGATTTCGGGGTGAATGGTGCCGTCGAACCAGCGGCGGCTGTGGGCGTGGGTGAGATAGAGCCGCTCCCGCGCGCGGGTGATGCCGACATAGAGCAGGCGGCGCTCCTCGCCGATGGCGTCGGGGTTCTCCTCGATCGATTTCTGATGGGGGATCAGCCCCTCTTCGACCCCGGCGATGACCACGGTGTCGAACTCCAGCCCCTTGGCGCGGTGCAGGCTCATCAGATAGACGCTATCCCGCTCCTCCGCGTTGTGTTGCAGCCGCTCGCCGCTCTGCAGCAGCGCCGCCTTGTCGAGAAACTCCACCGGGGTGATCGCCATCGCCTTCGCCTGTTGGATGGTGTCGTCCAGCGTTTGCAGCAGCTCGATGCGGCTTTCGGCTTCGGTTTTGCCCATCGCCTGCAGCATGGTGAGGTAGCCGGTCTGCTCCAGCAGCGGCCACAGCCCGCCATCGTCGGCATCGGCCTGCTCCGTGCGCAGGCGCTGCAGCAGTTGGGCTAGGGGTTGCAGCCGTTTGCAGGGGGCGGACTGCGGCGCGGTCGCCTGCAGGTCGAGCCAGTCGGCCGCGCGCAGGCCGCTCTGCTCCACCGCCTGCATAATCACCGCGCTCCCCTTGTCGCCGATGCCGCGGCGCGGGGTGTTGAGAATCCGCCGGAGGTGAAGGGCGTCGGCGCAGCGGTTTAGCAGCGCCCAGTAGGCGAGGGCATCTTTGATCTCCTTGCGCTCAAAGAAGCCGGTGCCGCCGAGGATGTGGTAGGGGATGCCGGCCTCGTGCAGTTGCCGCTCGAAGGCGAGGGACTGGCGGTTGGAGCGGTAGAGCACCGCCATCTCCGACCACGGCACCCCCTGTTGATGGCGCTGCTGCAGCAGC
>WFMN01000225.1 GCA_015489095.1 Mariprofundaceae bacterium
GCCCGCACCAACACCTTGATCGTCAAGGATACCCAGCGTTCGATCGACAATGTGAAGCGGCTGGTGGCGGCGATTGATCAGCCGGTGCGGCAGGTGTTGATCGCCGCCCGCGTGGTGGAGGCGAGCAGCGACTTTAACCGCGATCTCGGTATCCAGTGGGGGGGAACCTACAACGGGCAGATGCAGGGGAACTTTCCCAGCGCCATCTCGATAGGACAACCGGCGGCGGCACAGGCCAATGCGACGGCGATTGCCGCCGGCGGTGGCACCGCTGGCGCGACCAACAAGGGCTTCTTGGTCGATCTGCCGGCGGCGGTGGCTACCGGTGCCGGCGGTGCGATCGGTATTTCGCTCGGGTCGTTCAACAACGCCGTCAACCTCGATCTGGCGCTGTCGGCGGCCGAGCTCAACGGATCGGCGAAGGTGGTTTCCAACCCCCGTGTGGTCACCACCAACCTCAAGCCGGCCACCATCAGTCAGGGTACCAAGATCGCGGTGGTGACCAGCCAAGGCGCCAACAACGCCGCCACCACCAGCTATGTGGACGCCACGCTGAACCTTACGGTCACCCCGCAGATTACCTCGAAGGATACGGTGCTGATGGATGTTACCATCAGCAAGGACTCGCCGGTTGGCACCAGCGCCAATATCAACACCAAAACCGTGACCACCAATGTCAATGTGAAAAGCGGCGAAACGGTGGTGATCGGCGGGGTGTATGAACGCACGCGCGGCAACACCAAGCACGGGGTGCCGGGGTTGGCGTCGATCCCGATTCTCGGCTACCTGTTTCAGAAAAACTCCGAAATCGATAATCGTACCGAGCTGCTGATCTTCATCACGCCGCAGATCATGCAGAGCGCGGTTACAGGAGGCGAATGATGCGATTGCTACCCATCCTTTTGGCGCTGATCCTCACTGCCTGCGGCAGCGCCCCGAGCGGCGTGGGAACGACGAATACGACTAGCGGCAATAATGCATCAAGTGGTAATACTCCTACGCCATCAACCATTGGGCTGTCTCTTTCCAAAACAAGCATCGCAACCGATAATGTGGATAGCACGACAATCACGGCTACAGTCTTGGATGCGAGCAATGCCTCTGTAGCGAATGCGACGGTTACCTTTACGACAACGGGTGGGCAGTTGAGTGCCGCATCTGCGGTTCCGGATGCGTCGGGTAAGCCAACCGTGATCTTATTTTAGATGCCGGTGAGGATATGGCGCATACGATGAGTACACCGACATGTGACCCGTATGGTTCTCTTAAAGCGGCTAAAGGGGTGGCGTCGTTTCCGCACACATACGCTGCGAATCAAAAATTGGATCCTCCAAACGCTGCTGCGGGAACGTTGCCCGCAACGGTTATGACGGATGCCAATGGCATCGCCAATTTTAATCTAACCTACCTAAAGAGCAGCGCACCGTGGATTGAGGCAGCGTTGAAGGCGAGTACACGGGTGCTCGGATCCGAAACCGCATCAACAACGACTTTTTTGCTTCATTACATCCAGTCGGAGGGCGTTACGGGATTTCTTCCAGACCCCACCTTTGGTCAGTAGAACTGGTCAACGGTCAATAGTGTGTGGTGACAATCAAGTTGTTGGATGGTTGTCGATTCCCGCGATGCGATAGATAAAGGGCCAGAAGCAGGCTTCGCGGACGAAGAAGGCTGACCGCCCTTGGTGGCGGACAAGCAGACCGCCGGAGATGGCCTCGACAGTAACATCCGTAGCAGAGATTGAGGAGGCAATAGCGTGTGCGCGTTGAATGTTCATGATCGACTCTCCTTTGCATGACGCCCCTGTTGTGGCGTGTGGTGGTTGTCCCCTGCAGAAGTTCATCGCCTGAAAATGGGCAGGCTTAATATTCTTCCGAAGGTGCGGTTGACAAGCATGTTTTGCGCCAATGGCGATATCCCCGCGGATGTGGGGGATGACACACCAAAGTCGCGCGCTTTTCCCAGTGGCTATCGCCGCGTGTGCAGCAATTTTTTCCTTGCGATGGTCGCCTGTTTCCTGCTCGCGATTCCCCCCTCGTCGGCGCAAGAGGCGGCGATGAGGCTCGATGTCGGTAAGCAGGTGATTCGTTGTGAAGCGGGGCCGGTGGGCGATCCGCGGAAGCTGGAGAAGATGCTCAGGCAGGGGGCGAGCATCACGGTGACATGGGAGTTCACCATTGCGCGCGTCCATCGCTACTGGTTGAACGACGACGCGGGGAAGGTGGTGGTGACAAGGGTGGTGTCGAGCGATCTGATCTCACGCCGGTGGCGACTGCGGGATGAGACGGCGGGGGTTGCCACCGACACGAGCGACCCAAACCGGGCGGTTCGTTTCTTGTCCTATCTCGATAGCTTTCCGTTAATTGATCGCGCGTTGCTGGAGCCCGGAGCGACCTACGAGGTCAGCGTCAAGCTCCATCTGCGCGACAGCGATCAGCCACTGGCATGGTGGCAACGGTGGGTCGATTTCGGCAAAACCGTGCTTACCCGCCGTTTTACGCTTCCCGTAGGCAAGTAATATGGCAACGGTTGCGATCCAGTGGGTGCGCTGGCTGCCGATGGTGGCTGCCATGGGGTTTGTGCCGCTGATCGTCAAGTTGTGGCCGCAGCCCGACGACCATGCGGTGGCGTGGATCGACACCCTGCTGTTGCTGGTGGTGGCCGTGGCGTTGGCGCTCTATGCCCTGAAGATGGCATTTGCCTACCCCAACCGCAAGGCGGGGTCGCGGTTGCGGGCCAAGCTGGTGATCGCCTTGGTGGCGATGCTGTTGATTCCTGCCGGAGTGATCCAGATGGCAGCAAACCAGATGGTCGGTATGGCTATTACATCGTGGTTTGATGTCCGCATCAGCGCGTTGCTCGACCGTGCGTTGCAGTTGGGACAGGGGTTTTATTCCCGAATGGACAACGATATGCAGCAGGGGCTGCAAGCCACCATGAACGATCGTGAACTGCTGGATCTGGCGGCGGCGCTGCCGATCTCGTTCGCCAGTTTTAATGTGCGGCTGATCACCCTGATGCGTCAGCATGGATGGGACAGCCTGCAGGTGTTCGACTTGGATGAACGGATGATCACCGAGGTGCGTGCGCGCGGGCTCTCCACCCTCTCCAGCCACGCGCTGGATGATGAGGCGCGCATCGCCATGCATCTAGGGAAGATCAGCACCAAGTTGGAGCATCAGCACCAAGGGGAGCAGCTGATCGGCTATGCCCCGCTGCGGGCGCACCATGTGATTATCGGTCTGATCCGCGCCTCGGTGCGGCTGCCGGAAGAGGTGGTGAGCAACGCGCGCGCGATCGAATCGGACTATAAGAAGTATAAGTCGCTCGAGCGGCAGCGTGAAAAGATCGGGCGCACCTTTGCCCACGCTATGCTGCTGGTCACGCTGCTGCTGACGCTGGTGGCGGCATGGGTGGCGACCCTGTTTGCCAGGCGGCTGACCAAGCCGGTGGAGGAGTTGGCCGCGGGGTTCCACCATGTGGCCGCCGGCAACCTCGATGTGGAGCTTGCCTCTACCCCGGACGATGAGCTGGGGTCGCTGTCGGAGTCGTTCAATACCATGGCTTCGATCCTGCGTAACAATATCGATGCGCTGGAGAACGCGCGGGAGCAGGCCAACATGGCGCTCAACACCAGCAGACAGCGGCAGCAGGTGTTGGAGATGCTGCTGGAGAATCTGCAGGCGGCGGTCTTCATCGTGGAGCGTGATGGCAGGGTGCGTTTGCACAATGTCGCCGCCCGTTCGATGTTCGCGCTCGACGGCGATAGTGTGCCATCGATTGCCGACATTCCGGCGTTGGCATCGTTTTTTGATGAGTTGGTGGCGTGCGACGGCGGCGCGTTGCAGCGCACGCTGGAAGGGGCGGTGGGTGACGCGCGCGAGCTGTTGGCGCGTGGCGTGCCCCTTGTGCAACAGGGGTCGCCAAAAGAAACCGATCAGTTGGTTCGCTATCTGCTGGTGATCGACGATGTCAGCGCGCTGGCGGAGGCGCAGCGCCATCGGGCGTGGGCAGAGGTGGCCCGTCGATTGGCGCATGAGATCAAGAACCCCTTGACGCCGATTAAGCTGGCGGCGGAGCGGCTCGATCGTCGCTTCCGCGATCAGGTGGATCGTCAGGATATCTTCACCGAGTGCACCCACACCGTGATCACACAGGTCGAGCGGTTGCAGCGCCTCATCTCCGATTTCTCTACCATGGCGCGCTTGCCGCAGCCGCGCATTGATCGCTGCGATGTGCGCCAGTTGCTGACGGAGATGGCGCAGCTCTACCGCCCCTATCCCCAGATGGAGGTGGTCGTGCCGGAGGGGGAGGTGGTCTGCATGTGTGATGTGGATCAGATTAAGCAGGTGTTGATCAATCTGATCGACAACGCGTTGGCGGCATCTTATGAAAACCATCCGGTTCGTTTGTTTTGCGATGGGGATGATCATTGGCTATTTTTTCATGTGTGTAACGATGGCGATGGGGTTGATCCATCGTTGCGGGAGAAGCTGTTTGAACCCTATTTCTCGTCCAAGGAATCCGGCTCCGGCTTGGGGTTGGCGATTGCGCGCAGGATTGCGGAGGATCATGGCGGGCGGTTGTTCATCGCCTCGCTGAAGGATCCAACCGAGTTCTGTCTGCAGTTGCCGATGACGCAGGCGGGAGAGGAGGAGGTAGCATCGTGAGGTGGAGAAGACAATGAATACGGTGATTCTTGTGGTGGATGATGAGCAGGCGATTCGTACGGCGCTGCAGGGGCTGTTTGAGGATGAGGGCTACCTAGTGACAACGGCTGCCTCCGGCGAAGAGGCGATTGCCAAGATGCGCAAGACAAGTTACGCCTGTGTGCTGCTCGATATCTGGATGCCGGGTATCGACGGTTTGGAGACCCTCACCCGCATGCGTCAGATTGATGACGGGGTTCCGGTCATCATGATGTCGGGTCACGCCACCATCGATACCGCGGTGCGGGCGACCAAGCAGGGGGCGTTCGATTTTCTGGAGAAGCCGCTGTCGTCGGACAAGCTGCTGATTCAGGTGCGCAACGCCATCGAGCGGCGGAGGCTGCAGCAGCAGAATGCGCTGATGCGCACCATGGAGCCGCAACGCGCAAACGAACTGGTCGGTACGGATCCGCTGATCGTGGATGTGCGTAAGAAAATCGCACGGGTGGCGCAGGGGCGCAAGCCGGTGCTGCTGTTGGGTGAGCATGGTGCCGGCAAAACCTTGGCGGCGCGCATGTTGCACCACGCCTCGGGCAGGGAGGCGA